>NZ_JAKZIW010000015.1:0-48681 GCF_031143325.1 Enterococcus sp. FR204
GCTGTTGTTTCGCCACGGTAAACGATGCCGCGACGTGAATCAACGGTAATCAATTCACCTTCTGTAATTGTTGTTGTTGCGCCTTTAGCACCAACGATTACAGGAATATCTTGTGCAATTCCTACAACTGCAGCGTGAGAAGTCAATCCGCCTTCTTCAACGATAACAGCAGCTGCTTTTTCGATTGCAGGCATATATTCTTTGTCAGTTGATGGTACAACTAGAACCATTCCGTCTTTTGCTTTTTTTACAGCTTCTTCAGCAGATGAAGCAATAACTGCATTTGCAACGACAGATTTTTGTCCAACGCCTTGAGCTTCTAATAATTTAGAACCAATCATTTGAATTTTCATCACGTTAGTTGTTCCGCGTTCACCAACTGGTACACCAGCAGTGATCAAGATTAAATCGCCTTCTGATGCGAAACCTAATTCAACAGCTTTTTTAGCTGCTAGTTCAAACATTTCATCAGTTGTTGATGGTTTTTCAGCAACTGTTGGGTAAACGCCCCAGTTTAACATCAAACCACGTTTTGTGCGTTCGTCAAAAGTAACAGCCAAGATATCTGCATCTGGACGATATTTTGAAATCATTTTTGCAGTGTATCCTGATTCAGTTGCAGCAACGATTGTTTTCACGCCTAGATTTTTTGCAGCACGAGCTACAGATAAACCGATTGTTTCAGTTACATCTGTTTTATCGAATTCGTTCAATTGGAATGTACCTAATTCTGATAATGCATTTTCAGCTTCTTGGTCGATACGTGCCATTGTTGAAACAGCTTCAACTGGGTAGTCCCCGTTTGCAGATTCACCAGATAGCATTGTTGCATCTGTGCCATCAAATACAGCGTTAGCAACGTCAGAAGCTTCCGCACGTGTTGGACGTGGGTTTTCTTGCATTGATTCTAACATTTGTGTAGCAGTGATAACTGGGATACCAGCAGCATTACATTTTTTGATGATGCGTTTTTGAACCATTGGTACTAGTTCAGCTGGGATTTCAACACCCATATCTCCGCGGGCAATCATAACACCGTCAGAAACTTTGATGATTTCGTCAATGTTGTCGATACCTTCTTGAGATTCGATTTTAGGGAAGATTTGAACATGAGTCATGTCTTTTTCTTCTAAGATTTCGCGGATATCTAGAACGTCTTGTGCTTTACGTACAAAACTTGCAGCGATAAAGTCGATATCGTTGTCTAAACCAAAACGAATATCGTCAGCATCTTTTGGAGTAATACCTGGCAAACTAATAGAAACGCCTGGTGCATTTACCCCTTTACGTGATCCTAGCATACCTGCATTTTTAACTTCTACGACTAATTCACGGTTTGCTTCGTCTTTTTCAATGATTTGCATATCGATCAAACCATCATCAAATAAAATGTGTCCACCAACGTGAACATCGTCAAATAATCCTGGGTAAGTAACCGCGATTTTTTCTTTTGAACCTACATGTTCAGGATCCATAGAGATGCGTGTTTGATCTCCTACTTCAAATTTGATGTATCCTGCACGACCAAAATCAGCTTCTGTTGTGCCTTGAACAGTTGTACGGATTTCAGCTCCTTTTGTATCTAAAAGAATACCGACATCTTTTCCTGTCTTTTTAACTGCTTCACGGACCATAGTCATACGTGATAATTGTTCTTCATGGTCACCATGAGAAAAGTTAAAGCGGAAGACATTTGCCCCAGATTCAATCAATTGAGAAATAATTTCTACTGAGTTACTTGCTGGTCCTAATGTACTAACGATTTTGGTTTTTTTCATTTAAAAAACTCTCCCATTCAATTTTGTTTATTTAAAGCTGTACACAGCTTAAATAGCTTGGTTTCTTTCACTCTTAAAAAGAAAGTGAATTATTTAGATCATATAGTGATAAGTCTGGTTTATGTTTGTTGTTTTCAAGTGTATCAATGATGTCAGACGCAACGATTTCGTTGTCATGGATACCGACACATAATCCACCTTTTCCTTCTTGAAGCAATTCGACAGCGTAAGCACCGAATTTACTTGCCAACACGCGGTCGCGTGCGCTTGGTGCTCCACCACGGACAACGTGTCCCAAGATAGATACACGTGTATGATAGTCGCCAAATTCTGAAAGTTTCTCAGCGAATTCATTTCCGCCCATTACACCTTCAGCCAAGATGATCAAGCAATGTTTCTTCCCGCGATCGCGGCCTTCTTGGATTTTTTTAGCAACTGAAGCCATATCAAAATCATGTTCTGGGATGATGATTTCATCCGCTCCGCCAGCCACACCTGACCATAAAGCGATGTCTCCTGCATTGCGTCCCATTACTTCGATAACGAATGTACGAACATGAGAAGTCGCTGTGTCACGAATACGGTCAATTGATTCTAGTACTGTATTGATTGCTGTATCAAAACCGATTGTGAAATCAGTCCCAGGAATATCATTATCGATTGTTCCAGGAATACCTACTGCTGGGAAACCGCGTTTTGTCAAAGCCATTGCGCCATGATAAGAGCCGTCTCCTCCGATAACCACTAGACCTTCGATTCCGAATTTTTTCAATTGTTCGATTCCTTTTAATTGACCTTCTTCAGTTGCAAATTCTGGATAACGTGCAGAATACAAGAATGTACCACCACGTTGGATCTTGTCACCTACATCTGCCACATCAAGACGACGAATATCTCCAGCAACTAAACCGGCAAAACCATAATTGATCCCGTATACTTCCAGTCCTTCGTAAATACCTTTACGAACAACGGCACGAACAGCTGCATTCATTCCAGGTGCGTCTCCGCCACTGGTCAAAATTCCGATGCGTTTCATAATAAACATTCACCTCATTAAAATACTTTATCCTAAGTATGACTTAGGTTTACAACCATTTTTGCGTTAACCACGACTAACATTCTAACATTATTTTTCTCACTTGTCTTGATTTACGGATAAAAAAATGAAAAAAAATGAAAGCAAGTAGTATTTTTTACCGTAAGTTATTTGAAAACCACATTATCTTCGCCAAGCAGATAAATAAGTTGCCCCTTTATACTCTTGCTGTCATCCACCCAATAAGCATCTGACAGAACTACTTTTCGTTGCGTTTTTTCGTGATACATAACTACTGGTATATATCCTGGGTGTTTCTGAAAAATCACTTGTAATTGTTTCATTATCTCGGGATCTTCTCGTTCTTCTGTAATACGCAAATAGCAAGTTTGTGAAGGATACTGGGCTTCTAACTGGTTAGGATCAGCAAAGCTTTCTCCAATTAGTTGCAGTTCCTGATTATATTTGCTGATTTCGCTCCGCCCTTGAACAAAGATCACTCGATCAACGGCAAACAAATTACGATATTTACGATAAAGAGTTGGAAAAACTGTGACAGAAATTTCTCCACTACTGTCGGTTCCTTCAACAAAGGCCATCAGTTCTCCTTTTTTTGTCCGAATTTCTCTAACTTCCTTGATCATCACTAATAAATTGACTGGTTGATTAGGGACGATATCTGTAATCAGCTGAACTTGTTTAGCTAAACGAAGACGATCAAACCCTTCTGCAGGATGACCTGACAAATAAATACCTAAGTACTCCTCTTCCAGCTTCAAGCGTTCTTCTAGTGTATAGTCAGCGACTTCTTCTTCTCTTAATGCCATGATTCCCAGCAAGTCAAGACTTCCACCACTGTAAACGATATTTTGGATTTTTCCTTCGAGATCAAGCATCAATTGTTTCCTGTTAGGAGATAATTCATCAAAAACGCCTACTGCTGTCAGTGATTGCAGTAACTCTAATTTCAGCCAACGCTTATCGATCCGTATGAGGAATTGATCCACTGACTGGAACGGGCCATTTTGTTTTCTTTCGTTTAATATATCTTCTACAAAATCACGCCGAATACCTTTTATCGCTGTCAGTCCGAATCTGATTTCTTCCTTATTGACCAACTCAAAACTGGAATTACTTTGATTAATGGACGGCGAGGAAAGTTTGAGTTTATTTTTACGTGCTTCTGCAATATATTCTTTCAATTTTGATGTGTTATGCCGAACAGAATTCATCAGGCTGGTAAAGAAAGCACCTGGATGATGGGCTTTTAGATACGCCATTTGGAATCCCACGAATGAATAAGCAAATGCATGTGACCGATTGAATCCATAGTTTGCAAATTTTTCGATATATTCATATACGGTCGCTGCTGTTTTTTCCGAATATCCCTGTTGTAATGCTCCTGATACAAAATGCGACTTTTCTTCATCTAATACGTCTTTTTTCTTTTTACTCACTGCCCGTCGCAGAATATCTGACTGCCCTAATGTAAATCCAGCCATAGTCGAGGCGATCTGCATGATTTGTTCCTGATAGACGATCACTCCATATGTGTTTTTCAAAATCGGGATCAGTGAATCATCTGGGTAGCGAATGGCTTCTTTTCCTTTCTTCCTGGCAATGAAGGTATCTATATTTTGCATAGGGCCTGGTCGATACAATGCATTGACTGCGGCAATATCTTCGATGTTTTCTGGACCTAATCTTCGTAAAACGTTCCGGATACCAGCAGATTCAAATTGAAATACTCCTGAGGTTTCGCCTCGTTGAAACAAGAGCAGCGTTTTTGCATCATTTAGCGGGATCTCTTTTAATCGGATCTCATACCCTTCTACTCGCTTAACAGCTTTCAAAGTAAAATCAATAATCGATAAGTTGCGTAGTCCTAAAAAGTCCATTTTCAAAAGACCGATTGCTTCTACCTCATTCATCGTATACTGGGTCAGAAAAGCTTCATCAGAACCGCGTTGGAGCGGAACTAGTTCAAGTAGATTCTTATCGCTGATAACTACACCTGCTGCGTGAGTCGAAACATGTCTTGGCAATCCTTCTAAAATCACTGCAGTTTTGAATAAAAGTTGGTTTTTTTCGCTTGCCTGAACTAATTCTACTAATTGATGCGAAGTTTTATAAGCTTGGGTCAATGTGATTTTCAATTGATTGGGTATTGCTTTTGACCAGCGGTTTGCTTCACTTTGCGATAAACCAAACACTCTAGCTGCATCTCTAAGAACCATTTTTGCTGCCATTGTGCCAAATGTTGCGATTTGTGCCATATGATATTGTCCATACTTTTCTCGAACATAATTCAATACTTCTTCACGTCGATTGTCAGGAATATCCAAATCGATATCTGGCATCGTAAAGCGTTCGGGGTTTAAAAAGCGTTCGAACAGCAAATCATATTCTAATGGATCCACATCTGTGATTTCTAACACATAGGCTACTAATGAACCCGCAGCAGAACCACGACCTGCACCGGTAACGATTTTGTTTCTATGAGCAAAAGCCATTACATCCCATACGATCAAGAAATAATCATCGAATCCCATTTGATGGATGACAGATAACTCGTAGTCCAAACGTTCTTGGTATTCCTTTGTATAATCAGTGATTCGGCGTTCCACTTGCGAATAGCATAACTCTCTTAAATATTCTCCAGCTTGTTTTCCATTAGGAACTGGATAATGCGGAAGTAATTTCTGATGGAACTGGAATTCAAATGAAATCGATTCAGCTAAACGCTGGGCGCCTATTACAGCTTGGGAAAGACCCGCTTTTTCGAATCGTTTGATCATTTCTTGTTCTGAAAGAAGATAGCCATTTGCTGTTAGTGGTAAAGATGCAGATAAATTTTCTAAAGGTATTTGGCTTCCATCTTTGATATGTTTCATCACTTCAAGTGCAAAAAGTTCTTCTTGTTGTAAACTAGCGATGGGATGTAATGCACAAAGCGAATAATTTTCTTTTATCACATACTGATACCATTCAGGCAATTGATCAGGCGTGTTTTCTGTCAAGCCGATATAAAAATTTCTAGTAAAAACATTTTCAAGTAAAAACTGCCAATGACCGAAAAAGTTATCCTCTTTATTGAAAGCCTCAGAAACAGAATGATTTGCCGGAACAACAAACGCTAGATGGTCGGTTTCTGTCATTTCTGCAAGATCCAATTTTTCTTGGATCATTTTTCGGCTGGAAAGTTTCATCAGCTGCTGATAACCTATTTCATCTTTTGCGTACGCAAGCAAGCCATAATTTTTTTCTTCATAAGTATAACTAAGATGTAATCCAATGATTGGCTGTACTCCTTCTTCTACACAAATACGATAGAATTCAGGTGCACCGTATAAGACATCTTTATCCGTTATGGCTAATGAAGTGTAGCCTTGTTTTTTTGCTTCTTGTACATATTCTCGAATACGTATCGTACTTTGTAAAAGAGAATAAGAAGTAATTGTATAAAGTTGTGGGAAAAACATCTTGCATTCCGCCTTTTTTTTCGTTAAAATTCACTAGCGTTAAAAGGTTTGATCCTTTTACTTTCATTAAGATAGCAGGCGCTGAAGTTGATTATTCCACTTCATTTGCTTGCTTGTAATCTGTAGGAATGAGTTCTTTCGCAAGAACTCAAATTTTATTGAGATTTGGTCTCGTTTCTTTACATTCAAAGAAAATCTGGTAAAATTAAGATAGAAAAGAGGTGTTCTTTATGCGATATATCGTTACATTATTCTGGGCTGTCGTTCTAGGTCAAGTAGTCGGTTATATTGGTGCTGCATTAACAAGCGGAACATATGATTTTACTTTGACAACAATCATTTCATTCATTGCGGGTGTCATTATCCTTTTGATTGGTGCAGTTGCGCCAAGAAAAGAAACCTCTGCCCATTCGTAAAAAAACAGCCAAGAGCTTGAGATATCTCAAGCTCTTTTTTATTTTCTACTCCTCACCACCATTATAATCTGCTGCGAAGAACTTTACGAAAGTTGAATAAAGAAAGAAGAATATTTGACAGAACAAACAAACTTGTCACAATAAAAACAGCACTGTAATTATAAGCATGCGCGACTGTCGATCCTAGCATGGGACCTAAAACTTGTCCAAAGTTGCTAAACATCTGATTGTAGCTATAGATTCGGCTGACTCCTTCTTGAGGCGTAATCTTACTGATCAGTGTATTGACAGAAGGCATCAAAGCGCCAGTTGAAAAGCCTAAAATAAAGCGAAGTATACCTAATTGGAGCGGTGTAGTGACGAATGCCATAGGTAAATAACAGCAAAATGATAAAATGAGTCCTCCAATTAGAACTTTTTGATTCCCAATCTTATCCCCTAGTTTTCCTAGTTTCGGTGAAGAAAAGACAGCGGAAACACCAGCTATCGAAACAATCAAGCCGCTGACAAAAAGGATATTTTCTGTACTTCCGCTCAATTCACGAATATATAAGGTCAAAATAGGGCTGATCGTAGTGATTCCTATCTGTAAAATCAAGGTCGTAATGAAGAGACCGATCAAAATAGAGAGATGATCCATTTTTGAAAAAATTTCTTTGGTGCTTATCAGATCTTTTTTCTCGATTGGATGGAAATCTTCTTTGACTAAGAAGATGGTCAGCACCGTTGTGATCATCAACAAAGCCCCTGTGATCAAGAATACATTTTCCATACCAAACCACTGAGCCAGTGCACCGCCCATTGAAGGTCCGATCAGATTTCCAGCAATCGCTCCGGTAGACAATGTTCCTAACGCCCATCCGCTCTTTTCTCTAGGTGCCTGTGAAGCAATCATCGCTGTGGCATTTGGAATATATCCAGACAAAATCCCATTCCAAAACCGCATGATCAAAAGCCAATACGCGTTCGGTACAAAAGCCAAAGATCCCATTGTTAATGTCATCCCTGCTGCTGCACGGATCATCATGAGTTTTCGGCCTTTTCGATCAGCTAGATTTCCCCAGATTGGTGCAACCACGGCAGATGCAAAAGCAGTCACAGAGATTGCTAGTCCCGAAAACAATTCGATTTGATCTTTTGGTGTTCCTAGTTGCTCAACATAAACTGGTATGAATGGCATAACTAAACTAATACTTGCACCAGTGAAAAAACAGCCAATCCACGCAATCACTAAATTTTTTCTCCAATTAATCTCCATCTATCATCCCTCTTTCGTCTCTTTTATCATACCTATTTTCGAATAAACAAGCAACGATCTCGCCAGTAAAAAGAGAAAAATCCCGCAAAGGTCATTTTATATGTAACGTTCTTTTTATGTAAAACAAAAAGAGATCAGAACAAATACTGTTCCAATCCCTTCTCTTTAGTTAAATTGTTGCTAGAATGATGAAGTTGATAATGAATAAAATATCAACGATCCACAAAGCAACAGAAACTTCATTGTATTTTCCTTTGATTACTTTCACAATTGTATAGAAAATAAATCCTGCTGCAATCCCATAGGAAATGCTATAGCACAATCCCATAAAGATCGATGCAAAGAAGGCCGGTAAAGCTTCTTCCATATCTAGCCATTTGATGTCTGCAAAAGAAGCCATCATCATTACTCCAACTAAAATCAACGCTGGCGCAGTTGCTTGATTTGGTACAATGGCGATCAGTGGAGAGAATAAACTACTTAATGCGAATAGCACTGCCACTACTACTGAAGTCAAACCAGTACGTCCACCGGCCCCGATCCCAGCTGCAGATTCGACATAAGTTGTTGTATTCGATGTACCAAAGATAGCCCCCACGGAAGTAGCGATCGCATCGGCAAATAGTGCTTTATCCATTTTTGTTTTGAACCCACGACCATCTTCCAACGCGATCTCGTCTTCTTTTGAGAAAATGCCTGTGCGGCGTCCTGTACCGATAAATGTTCCGATCGTATCGAAAGTATCAGATAAACTGAATGCGATGATCGTCATCAATACTTGAGGAATCTTGGAAGAATCACTGAATAAAGATTGCATGCCTTCAGAACCAAATGCTGCACCGAAAGTTGTTCCTAATTCTTTAAATGAATTACCTAACGAATTCGTTTGCCAATCAATGGAACTTAAATCAACAACACCCATAAAAATACCAAGGACTGTGGTCGCTACGATACCGATAAGAATAGCCCCACGGACATTTTTTACAACTAAAATGGCTGTCAGTACCAAACCAATCACAGCCAATAAGATAGGAGCGTTGTCAAAGTTGGCTAACGCAGGGACGATTCCACCATTTATCGTAACATTTGTCGCTTTTCCGCCTTCAACGACAGAGCTCGAAATAGCTGACTGGTCTGCTGAAAAAGATAAGAATCCTGCATTTTTGATTCCGACATACGCAACGAAAATACCGATCCCGCCACCAATCGCATGTTGAAGACTTTCGGGAATCGCCCGAATAATCATTTTTCGAATATTTGTGACAGTAATAAAAATATTGATTAATCCGCAAATAAACACCATTGCCAAGGCTTGTTGCCAAGAATAACCAAGCCCAAAAACGACCGTAAAAGTGAAAAATGCGTTCAATCCCATACCAGGTGCCTGAGCATATGGTACATTTGCGAACAATCCCATTACCAGCGTACCAATAATCGATGCAATGATTGTCGCTAGAAATACTGCTTGAAAGGGCATACCTGATGCTGACAAAATCGTCGGATTTACGAATAAGATATAACTCATGGCAAAGAATGTCGTTACTCCCGCCATTATTTCAGTTGATACATTTGTATTGTTTTTCTTTAAACCGAAAAACTTTTCCATAAAAAGTTCCACTCCCTGAATTTTTTTTCTGATGGAAAACTATAATAATAAAAAATAAGTAAAATAGGGCAAATCCATCGAACAATTTCAAATTATATAGACGTTTCATTCGCTTTTCAACGTTTTTTTAACAAAAAAAGCGAAAATAATACTTAATGTTCGTGTTTAGCTTATGTTTAGCTATTTATATAGCCATAACTGTAGTTTTTGTTAGGAATAGCTGATTGCTCTTGTTAATTACCTAAAATATGCTAGACTAAAACAAATGCTAGTTGAGGAAGGAAGGACCCTTATTGAATAAAAAATTAATTGCCATCGATCTGGACGGAACTACCCTCAATCAAGATTCGATGATTACATCTAAAACAAAAGAGACTCTGAAAAAAGCAATCAATGCCGGTCATCATGTCAGTATTGCTACAGGACGCCCATTCCGAATGAGCCATCAGTTTTACCAACAATTAGAATTAACAACACCGATGGTTAATTTTAACGGCGCATTAGTACACATCCCTAATCAGCACTGGGATGGTGAAAGAGAAACGTTGATCAATCGTGAAATCGCTTTTGAAATCTTATCGCAAAAAAAGCAGCTAAATTTAGATTTTATCGCTGCTGAAAATCGTGATACTTTTTTTATTGACAGTTTTGATTTCTTTGATGAAAAAATTTTTGCTTCTTCTCGTCCAGGAGAGAAGAATTTGCTTTCTCCTAAAAATTTGACGACAAATCCTACATCTTTGCTTGTCCGAACAGACAAACGTTTTGCAGGAGCTGTATCTGCTGAATTAACACGTCAATTTGGCAGTTATGTCGATGTTCGGACATGGGGTGGACCTACTGCCATCTTAGAGATTGTTTCAAAAGGAATCCAAAAAGCAAAAGGCGTGCAAGAGATTGCTAACTACCTGTCTATCGATCAAAAAGACGTCATTGCCTTTGGTGACGAGCATAATGATTTGGAATTGTTGGATTATGCAGGTTGGGGAGTAGCTATGGCTAACGGTACTGATCAACTCAAAGGCATTGCAAATGATGTCGCTCCTTTGAGCAATCAGGAAGACGGTTTAGCTGTTTATCTGGAAAAACTACTTAAACTATAATAGAGAATTAGATTCCACAAAAAAGAGGTTGTGACAATTTTTGTCACAACCTTTTTTGCCGAGTAAACGGTGTTCTCCTGCCAACTCCTCAATCACAAGTCACAATATTCATAAAACATGAGAAGCTGTTTTTTTGAACTTGTTCCTTGTGACTCGGAGCTGAACGGCAGGCCCACGACCTCTTGATAAACGGCAGGCCCACGACCTCTTGATAAACGGCAGGCCCACGACCTCTTGATAAACGGCGTTCAATCAGCTGTCCTTCGGTATTAGCTCAAAAACGGCAAAATATGAGAAGCTATTTTTCCGTTTTGTTTCTCTAATACTCAGGTCAGGGCGCTGATTTCACAACCTCTTCCTTAAACGGTGTTCAAAAGCCAGTTTCTCGGTATGAAGTCAAATTTAAGCAAAAATGTGAGAAGCTATTTTCACAAAATTTTTCTTCATACTCGAAACTAAGCGGCTTTTTCACGACCTCTTTTTTATTTTGCCATGAACATATCATAATACGCGTCCATTATTTCTTTAGCAATCGTCAAGTTCATGTGGTCTTGTTCGTCTAATAAGTTCGGCAAGACAACACTGATGGCAATTTCCGGATTGTCTGTTGGTCCGTATGCCACGATATTACTATTGACTGTCGTAATATCTGGATGACCTTCCGCAACCGTTTCTGCAGTCCCTGTTTTTGCGGAAAGGTCCATTTTCGCACTGGCTAATGGTTTGGCTGTTGTGTAAGGATCGGTACCATGGACAACTTGGTGGAATCCTTCACGGAGGATCGCCATATTTTCTGCAGAAATATTGACCGTATTTTCTACTGTTGTGCCAATTTCTTTCTTCACTTCACCCAAGTTTCCATTTTCGTCATTGCCATAGATCGCTTTGACTAGGTGCGGCTGTACTCGTTTCCCGCCATTAGCGACTGTTGAAGCATATTGAGCTAATTGGATTGGTGTATATGTGTCAAACTGTCCAAATGCCAAATCGGTAAAGTTACCTGGAGTATACCATTCTTTGCCATTATCCGCATTGAACTTCTTCATATAATCAACAGAACGTGAGATCCCAGGAGATTCATTCGGCAAATCGATCCCAGTCGTTGTACCAAGACCAAACTCTTTGAAAGAGTCTCTCAATTGCTGATAAGCTTTAGCTTCTTCATCTAAACTAGGTAGTCCCATTCCAGGTGTATAGTCTAGTCCTAACATCTTTAACGCCACTTTGATCATATACGTATTAGAAGACAATTCCAATGCTTTGACTGCATCAAGAGCAACTTGTCCGCTTCGATTAAAGACAGAGCTTTTTTCTGAAGCACCTTGCAGACGAATCGGCTCATCAATCAAAACTTGATTTCCGCTGATCGCGTTACTTGCCCAGCCTGCTGTCAAAGTACCAGCCTTGACTACAGACCCTGGAGCAAAGGCGCTAGTAATCGTGCCTAAAGCATTCTCGGTGATTTCTTTGGAACCTTGTTCATGACTGAAACCAGTCATTGCTAGCACTTCTCCTGTCTGAGGATTCATAGCCACTGCATAAGCACCAGGCGAATACTGTGCTTTGCCGTTGTTGATCAATGTTTGATAATTCCTTTTCAAAATTTCTTCTACTTTTGATTGGAATTCTGCATTCATAGATAACATTAAATTAGAACCTTTTTCCCCAGAGAAGATTTCTTTTTGATTCGAAACATTTCCTTCATTATCAAGGGAAACTTCATATTGGGTTTTGGTTCCTTGCAGGACATCTTCATATTGTTTTTCCAAATAACTTTGTCCTACACGGTCATTCCCAGAATAACCTTTTGCTAGGTATTTCTCTGCTTCATCTGCTGGAAGTCCTTGCTTTTCAGTCGTCACACTGCCAAGAATACTTTTCAGTGAACTTGCTGCATTATATTCTCGTGTCCAGTCTGTGCCAGTCGAAACTCCTGGAAGTTCAGAAGCGCGTTCTGCCACAACAGCTAACTCTTGATCAGTAACACCAGAGTTTTTGATATAGACAGTGTTTAATTCATATGCACTATTCATCCGTTTAAAGATGGTAGCAATTTTTAATTGCTCCTCGTTTAAATTAATCTCATCAGCTGTGACTTTATTGACCATCGCACTATATTGTTCGCTGTTCCCTAATTGCTTTTCTTTTGCCGAAAGTCTTTTTGTGGCTTCTTTCAAATGTTTGGGATCAGCCAGCCAAAAATCTTTTTTATCTCTATCTGTCAGATTTTCATCTACCGGAACATCGATCAGCGAGTTCAGCTTCGTTGCGATTTCAAGCAAATCTTTAGCCGTAACTTGTGTTCCTCTCGTATATGTGATGGCCTGATTCGCTTTATTCGTAACTAAAGCTTTTCCTGTGGAGTCGTAGATCATTCCGCGAGGAGTACTTTCTTGGACCGTAATCGTAGAAGTAGACTTCACTCGCGCCTCCATCTCTTCGCCGTTCACGATCTGCAAATAACCCAATCTAGCAATCAACGCAACAAATAACGTAAATATAATGAAAAAAAGAAAATTTAAGCGAAAAGGAACATGGGACCGGCGAAACGTTTTGTTCTTAGGTTCTTGTGCACCTTTTCTTATTTTTTCTAACCAAGAAGTATTTAATATTTTTTTCATAAAATCTTTCATCATTTCCTATCCTTCCGCCTATTTACATTCATGCTTCATTGTACCCAAAAACTTCTTAATAAAAAAGAAAAAATGGGCGGAGCAAGAAATTCTTTACCTAATTTCAAGATAAAATCAACTTTTTGTTTCACAGCAATCACTTAAAGTTACATATCCAACTATTTTTTTCATTAAAAAATAAACTTATTTTTGAAAATTATGTTTTCTTAAGTCGTGAAACACTTTGATGGATCATTTATTTGTGGAAAACTACGTTTTGTTATTCTAAAAAACTTATATAAAAAATAGTAAGGTTTTTATTTCGAATCCATAAAATATTCTTGGATTGCTTCTCGTGTTTTTTTCACTTTTTCGCTAAGCTTTTCGTTTTTAGCCATATAGAAATAAAAAATGATATCGATCGTAGCAAATTGGGCCAAAAGTGAATTAGTTGCCGCACTTCGATTCGTGATTTCTTTTGGTCTAGATGTTTGTACGAGTACATCGGCTATCTTGCTAAGCGGGTTATTTCCAAATTGCGTCAACGCAATGATTTCGATATTCATGCTTTTCGCCAGCTCGGCTAATGCGACTACATCTGCACTTCTACCTGAGTTTGAAACAAGCCAAAGCACTTTCTTTTTCTCATTGCTGACAAGTTGCGGGAGCAAGACGTGGATATCTTTTTCAAAAATGATTGGCTTACCGACACGAGACCATTTTTGCAGAATATCTTCTACTACTAAAGAAGAGGCGCCAACCCCATATAAAAAAACAGTCTCTGCCGATTCCAAACACTCTACGACTTTTTGGATCGTTTCTTCTTCTAGAATATCTACTGTTTCTTTTATCGCTACTTGTGCATTGTTACCAAGTTTGTTTTTGATAGAGTAAAAGGACTCATTTGCTTCTATATCACTAAAACCTTCATCGATTCCAGTCTGTAGTTCTGTTGAAATCGTGATTTTGAAGTCCGTCAGACTTTGAAAACCGATTTTTTTGGAAAAACGTACAACTGTCGGCGCACTCAACCCGGAAGCTTCTGCTAATTCATTAGCTGTCATTGTAGGGACCTTCTCAATATTACCGATAATGTAGTTGGCCAACTTTTTTTCTGCTGAAGAATAATCTTCCATCATACTTTCAATACGACTAATTACGCTCATAAGTTCCTCCACCCTTTTAATGATAGTCTATGTAAGTATACCATATCAGACCCTTATTCACGGTCGTATACTGGATAAAAAAACAAAAAAAACAATCCGCCCAACAGAATATCTTATCCTATCAATCCCACAGATTCTATTGAGCATCTGTGTCTTTGAGGAATACCTGTTATCTATTGTTCGGATTGTTTTCTATCTACTACTTTTTTACAGGAAATTTACCTATTAGTTTTCTCTGCTGTAATTTTTGACTTCTGCTTCCATAGCATCAATAAAGATATTCAAATCTTCTACAGCTGTTTCTTTACTTCCATAACGACGTACGTTCACTGTTGCATCTTCCAATTCCTTGTCTCCAACAACCAATTGGTAAGGGATCTTTTGTGTTTGAGAGGCACGTATCTTATAGCCCATTTTTTCATTACGATCATCAACTTCTACACGCAACCCCTTCATTTGCAAACGTTCTTTGATTTCATAAGCATAATCGCCATGTGCATCAACAGAAACAGGGATGATTGTTGCTTGTATAGGTGCCAACCATGTTGGAAAAGCGCCTTTGTATACTTCTGTTAAATAAGCAACAAAACGTTCCATTGTAGAAACGATTCCGCGGTGGATAACTACTGGACGATGCGTATTTTCCCCGTCTTCTCCAACATATGTCAAATCAAAGCGCTCTGGCAATAAGAAGTCTAATTGTATAGTTGATAATGTTTCTTCTGTACCAAGAGCTGTTTTGACTTGAACATCTAGTTTTGGTCCGTAAAAGGCTGCCTCGCCTTCTGCTTCAAAGTAATCTAGTTCTAATTCATCCATAGCGGCTTTCAGCATTGCTTGGGCTTTTTCCCACATTGCGTCATCATCAAAATATTTATCTGTATTGTTTGGATCGCGATAGCTCAAGCGGAAACGATAATCTGTAATATTGAAGTCAGCATATACTGCCACCATCAATTCAAGCGTACGTTTAAATTCATCTTTGATTTGATCAGGACGAACAAATGTATGACCATCATTCAACGTCATTTCTCGTACACGTTGTAAACCTGACAAAGCACCTGATTTTTCATAGCGATGCATCATTCCTAATTCAGCGATACGAATTGGTAATTCACGATAAGAATGGATCGTGTTTTTGTAGACCATCATGTGATGAGGGCAGTTCATTGGACGAAGAACAAGCATTTCGCCATCTCCCATATCCATTGGCGGGAACATGTCTTCTTGATAATGATCCCAGTGTCCAGATGTTTTGTACAACTCAACATCTCCCATTATTGGTGTATATACATGTTGGTAACCTAGACTAACTTCTTTGTCTACGATATAACGTTCGATCGTGCGTCGGATTGTTGCCCCTTTTGGAAGCCAGAATGGCAAACCAGAACCTACTTCTGGGGAAACCATGAACAAGTCAAGTTCTTTTCCTAGTTTACGATGGTCTCTTTCTTTTGCTTCTTCACGGAGACGGATATATTTTTTCAAAGCTTTCTTGTCAAAAAAGGCTGTCCCGTATACACGTTGCATCATTTGATTGTTTGAGTTTCCACGCCAATAAGCACCTGCCACTGATAATAATTTAAATACTTGTATACGGCCAGTAGATGGAACATGTGGTCCACGACACAAATCGATGAATTCGCCTTGTTGATAAGCAGTAATCACTTCTTCTTCTGGCAATTCACTAATCAGTTCTACTTTGTACGGATCACTTGCAAAAATTTCTAATGCTTCCTGTTTTGAAAGAACACGGCGTTCGATTGGCAGATTTTCTTTGACGATTTTCATCATTTCTGCTTCGATTGCCGGCAAATCTTCTGCAGTTACTTGGTTTTGTCCATTATCTGTATCGTAGTAAAACCCTGAATCGATAGCTGGTCCAACGCCAAAGTGGATATTTGGATAGAGTCGACGCATGGCTTGGGCCATCAAATGAGCTGCTGAATGACGGACTAAGCCAAGTGCATCTTCATGGTCTGGTGTGATGATCTCAATACTTGCATCTTCCTCGATTGGACGAGTCAAATCAACGAGTTTTCCGTTCACTTTACCAGCTAAAGCTTTTTTTGCTAAGCTTTTTGAAATGCTTTCAGCAATTGCCAATGTTGTTGTTCCAGACTCAAATTCTTTGACTGCACCATCTGGAAAAGTAATTTTTATCATAATAGTTTCCTCCTTGAAATGTTTTGATTGATCAGATCATCAAGCTGAAAAACAAAAAAATCCTAGCATCTCTTGAAAAGAGATACTAGGACGAAAAGTTCGTGGTTCCACCTAATGTTCAAACGCAAATGCGTTCCTCAAGCGTTGTAACGGTCCGACCGCCCTTGCTTCAACAAGGGTTTCGAAAGTGGTCATCCTTTGGTTTTCTCCTGGAAAAGTTTCAGCCTAGCTTTTCCTCTCTTATCGAAGACTCTCAAATTCAGTTGGCTTTCTCATCAATCAATTATGTGTTTATTTAACCACTAATAAATAGAAAAATCAAGTGGGAAACTAAACTTATTTTTTCCATTCCCCATTTACACCGTATGTTCCTTTTTTCATCTCATTGATGATGACATGGATGTGTTCTTTTGGTGCCTGCGTGTTTTTATGAACAGCTTCCGTGATATCTTTCATCATATTTTCTAATTGTTCCGGACTGCGACCTTCTACTAATTCGACATGTACGAATGGCATAATGCTCTCTCCTCTTTCTGATCGTTCTTTTTTCAACTCGATTCTATCATACTATGTTTGTCTTGGGTACTGAATCAGGAAAAATGGCTGGATCTTTTTTTGCTCTCAAGGCACTCAAAATAGAGACCGTATCCACGACTTCTTGCAAAACAGCTCCGAATAATGCGGGGATTAGTCCCGTACTTGCAATTAACATCAAAAAAATACAAATAAAGATGCCAATCAGTACAGATTGTTTCGCTATTCTCATCGTATCTTTTGAGATCACTACTGCTTTTGCTACACGTAAAAGATCATCTTTCAAGATGACCGCATCTGCACTTTCACTAGCAGCTGTAGAACCATGAGCTCCCATTGCAATGCCGATATCTGCAGCAGCAAGTGCTGGTGCGTCATTCACGCCGTCTCCTACCATCGCAACAGGTCTTTGATCTTTAGGGATACTTTCTAAAATGGTCAGTTTATCTTGAGGCAAGCAACGGGCATGTACAGAATCTAATTGGACTTTTTCTGCAATCGTTTGAGCAATGGCAGATCCATCCCCGGTGATCATCATCAAATTTTTCACATCAAGTTTTCTTAGCTCCTTGATTGTCTTTGCTGCTTCTGGGCGAATCTGATCCGAAAATAGGATCGTTCCTGCAAAAGATCGATCAATTGTTACATAGATTGCTGTATTGGACGTTTCTATTTCTTCAGCTGAAACAAAAGAGGCACGTCCAATCTTTACTTCATGATTATTGACTACTGCTTGGATTCCTTGACCGGTCACTTCTTTCAGTTGACTAACAGGATACAGTTGGCTGTTTTTCACGTTGTTCACTAACGAACGAGCTAAGATATGGCTAGATTCCTGTTCTGCACTAGCTGCATACAGAAGTAGCTCTTCTTTTTTTATTCCATTGACTGGCTGAATCGCCTCTACTTCCAATATCCCTTTGGTAAGCGTTCCTGTTTTATCAAAAGCAATCGTTTTTGTACGTGCGAGCTTTTCAATCGTTGTTCCAGTTTTTACAACGATCCCGTTTTTACTTGAACGGCTCATTCCTGCAACTAAAGCAATGGGCGCAGCTAGAATCAGTGGACAAGGTGATGCCACTACCAGTACCTCAGCAAATCGTAAAGGGTCTTTTGAGAACCACCAAGAAATACCACCGATCAAATAAGCAATCAACGTGAAAGGGACTGCATAACGATCAGCTAAACGGACAAATCGGGCAGGCTTTTCTTTTGATTCTTCGACTAGTTTAATAATCATTTGATACTGGCTGTCTGCGGCACGTTTTTCAGCGATCATTTGGATCGATCCGTCTCCATTTAAAGACCCTGACATAATCTGATCTCCAGGTTTCTTGGTTTCCGGGCGGGACTCACCTGTCAAAGAAGATTCATCGACCGAAGATTCTCCTTTGGTCACTCGACCATCTGCGGGTACAAGTTCGCCAGGCTTGACTAGTAACTGGTCATCAATATTTATTTCATCGATTACTATATCCTGCAATTTTCCTTCTTTGAATCGATGGGCAATTCTTGGGGTGTTATCTAACAAAGACTGCAGTTCTTTACCCGCTCGTTTATTCGCGTAATCCTCTAGACTATCTCCGCCCGTAAGCATGATCAATATCATCAAACTAGCCCAGTATTCTTTGACGGCTAATGTTGCAAGGATTGCGGTAATCGCTAATACATCTACGCCATATCTTCCTGAACGTAACGTCTTGATCATTTCCAAAAACATCAAGAAGGCGAGAATCCCTCCAGTAAATGCGACAATCGCAAATGCAAGGGCCGGCTGGTGAAAAACAAATTCACTTAATAAAGCTATCCCACCAATAAGCAAAGTAAGTAAAAATTTTTTGAAATGTGTCATTGTTTTTTCTCCTCTTTTATGTGACTTAGAGAGGTTAGTAATAAATTTCCAGCTGCCTCTTTCATCTTAAGCATAGTCCTTGACTAGCACTTTTTAAAACAATAGGCCTTAATTGAAAACAACTATCACTATCAGCGTTTCCAAAATTCATCAGTTCTACAAACAAAAATATTCAGCAAGGATTACTTTTTCGATTCATCAGTTAAAAAGTACCTTTTTTCGAAAAACTATGCTATACTTTTAATTCGTTATTTACGGCGGAAGGAGCAAACATGCGATGAATGAGAAACAACTAGAACAAACGCACGTGGATGAAACGATCGAACTAATCCAGATCGAACAAAATATGCTGGATACAAAACAACAAGAATTGACTCAGGAAATGAATCATTCGACAAAAGACACAGCTAATCACAAGATTCGAGCTGGTTCCAATGAAGCTTTTTATGAATCTGCTGTTGAATATCGCCAACATGAGCAGGAATTGCTTTTGAAATACCATACTCTTGAAGCACAGCAAAAACGCCTGCAAACGTTGTCTGTCATGAAAGATAGTCCTTATTTTGCCCGTATCGACTTTAAAGAAGACCGTGAAACAGAAACATTATATCTAGGTATCGCTTCTTTAAGAGATCTGGCAGAAGAAACAATCGTTATTGACTGGCGCGCACCAATTGCCAATCTTTATTATGAAGGTGAGATTGGTCCCGCATTTTATGAAACTGAAACAGATAGAATAGATGTCGATCTGCAGTTGAAACGACAATTTAAAATCCAAGAAGGACGTATTTTATCTATGGTAGATACGTCGGAAGTAATCAATGATGACTTTTTGCTAGAGATATTGGATGAATCATCAAGCAACCATATGAAAAACATCGTCTCTACGATACAAAAAGCACAAAATGCAATCATTCGGGACACAACAAGTAAAGTGATGCTGATTGAAGGAATTGCCGGAAGTGGAAAGACATCCGCTTTGCTTCAACGTATTGCTTTTCTGTTGTATCATAATCGCAAGTGGCTAGAGGCTGAAAATGTTCTTCTATTTTCACCCAACCATTTGTTTTCTGATTACATCTCGACTGTATTGCCTTCATTAGGTGAAAGCGGCGTGCCTACACAGACATTCAAAAATTATTTGGTGCAGCTGCTGCCAGAGTTTTCTTTACTAGATGAACAGCAACAAGAAAGTGGGTTTTTGCTAGGGGAAAAAGATCCGATACAAGTGATGAAAAGCGGATTGACCTTAGTCGATCAGATTGATCGCTATATCCAAGGCATCACAAACTACGGTCCCTTGTTCCGTGATATGAAAATAAATGGCCGTACGATTCTATCAAAGGAATCGATTCGCCAATGGTATAAAGAAACAAATGAACAATTACCTTTACATCATAGACTCTCTCTATTACAAACGAAGCTCCTGAAAAAATTAGGCGGTCTGCAAAAAGACGAAACACGTCAGCAATGGGTCAAAGATCTGGCGGAAGAACAGCTCCAAGAACTATACGCAACAGATCCAAATCTTGAATATACAGAACAAAAGGAGCGTTCATTACGTAAAAAACTGGCCAACCAAATCGTACGTAAAAGATTCCGTCGAATCCATCGAGGGATCATGAATTATCAATTTGTCAATATAACGAAACAATATCTCCACTTTCTACAAACTGTGCCACTTTCTCTTCTAACACGACATAAAATCAGTGAGACCAGATGGCAGGAACATTTGACAACTGTTCGTACACACTTGCGTCAAAGAGAATTGCGTCAAGAGGATGCTGTACTATTCTTTTTACTGATGCGCCGAACATATCCAGTGACGGTTACACACAAAGCTCGCTATATCTTTATTGATGAAATGCAGGATTTCGCACCATCACAAGTGGCATTGCTGCAAGCCTTGTTCCCAAAAGCAAATTTGACTTTCTGTGGAGATCTAAATCAAAATGTCTTTGGAAATGAAACGATCGTTGGATCATTGGAAGACCTTTTCGTGGACCGTGAAGTCACTCGTTTCCAATTAACGACAAGCTATCGCTCCACAAAAGAAATCACTGATTTTGCTAATCATTTTATTGTGAAAGAACATCAAGTAGAAACAACAGCAAGAAAAGGAGACCTTCCTTTGCTCATCCAAGGAACAACAGATGATATCAAATTGAATTGGTTAGCAGATACCATTCGAATGACTCAGGGAAAAGCCCGGTATTGGCGTACAGCAATCATAGCTAAAACACAAGAAGAATGCGAAGCTCTTTATGCTCAACTGCCAGACGAGTTGAAACAACAAGTCCAGCTGATTTTAAATGAGAGTGACTTTATGAAACGTTCCATTATTTTACTTCCAGCCTTTTTAGCAAAAGGTCTGGAGTTTGACCGAGTTTTCTTGTGGGATGTAGATGCAGAACATTTTTCTTCTCAGCAAGACAAATTGATCCTTTACACCATGTGTACACGTGCGATGCATGAATTGACCCTTTTTACCTCCAATAATGAAAGCCCTTTGTTAAACAATATGGATATTTCATCTTATGAGAAAAAAGTACTGTAAGTAAAAAGACAACTGCTATCATTAATGTTAGCAGTTGTCTTTTTATTTACAATAATAATTGCAGAAAAAGTAATTCAATCATTTAAGATCATTTATTCTATATATAAATCCAAATCTGTTTCAGGATATTTTAATTTGACAAGCGAAATAATCATTTTCAGTTCTTCCATGTTTTCTGGATATTCTGGGTCAAATACCTTGCTATGACGGCCAATCCCGCCATTGTCGATCAATCGGTAAATTCGATTCCATTCAATGAACTGGTCAATTGATTGGAAATTGCTGATTGGATAGCCGCCACAATCCAAAATCTCTGATACACGAAATGCTAGGTATGCACTATCGATCACTTTATTTTTTTTCGTGTCTATCTTCTCATTTCTTTCGATAAGAATTTTTTCAGGACGATGTTTCAAGCTCCACTCTAATAGTAGAAAGAAAGCCTCCATCCGATACTCTTCTTCAAATAACCGAAAGGCTGAATCAGAACGACGAAAAAGCAGCGGAATCAAATATTTTTGTCTATAAATCAGCATTGGTGCGCGGTCCACCATACACTCTAAATAACGGTTCAGATACCCTGTACCGACATAGTTTCCTAATCGATAGCCTTCAACGCCGAATCTTGCGTATTTTTGCGCTAATTTTGAACAATCAGTTACGTTCACAGCTAACTCTTCTACTTTGCGGTAACCGCTTAAGATACGTTCAAAAGGTTCTAAAGTGATTTTTGCTTCCATATTCTTCCCCGTCCATCTTCCACATACTTCATATCATTTCACATGATACTTATGCTCTCATCATACCACAGGTTGAATTAGAAAAGAAAATAAATCACACAAAAAAGCAAGACAATCTGTTAGTGAGATTGTCTTACTTTTCGAAAAAGACTGAATACTTTTCGTTAAAACTGGTTGCTTAGTCTTCTAATGCCACATTATGGAACACATGCTGTACATCTTCTAGATCTTCCAGTGCATCAATCATTTTTTCAAATGTTTCTTGATCTTCTGGAGATAGTGTTACCTCGTTTTGAGGGATCATTTGGATCTCAGCGATTGAAAAATCAGTGATTCCTTTTTCTTTTAATGCTTCTTGTATACTATGGAAATCCGCTACTTCACCGTAAACGATGATTTGTCCTTCTTCTTCCATTACATCGCGAACATCGATGTCTTTTTCCATTAGATATTCAAGGATCTCATCAGCGTCTTCTCCTGCAAAAGCAAAGATTGCTGTATTGTCAAACATGTAAGAAACCGCTCCGGAAACACCCATGTTCCCGCCATTTTTCCCAAATGCTGCCCGTACATCTGCTGCTGTTCGATTCACATTGTTCGTCAATGTATCAACAATCACCATTGAGCCGCTTGGTCCAAATCCTTCATAGCGCAATTCAGAGTATGTTTCATCTCCTGCACCTTTTGCTTTTTCGATTGCTCGGTCAATAATATGTTTTGGTACATTATAAGTTTTAGCGCGATCAATGACGAAACGTAGTTTTTGGTTTGCATGCGGATCAGGATCACCTGATTTTGCTGCCGCGTAGATTTCAATCCCAAATTTTGCATAAATCCGGCTATTATTAGCATCTTTAGCAGTTTTCTTTGCTACGATATTTGCCCATTTACGTCCCATATTTTCACTTCGCTTTCTGATTTGATAGTTTCATAACGCAAAAACGTCCTGTTCCATTATACTTGTGAATCACGATTCTGTGAAGCTTTTTTTCTTTCTTCCTTCATTCTTCTCATTTTTAGTCAATTATCTATACTCGGATTGGGATTTGCCCGAAATTCTGTTCCGGAATATTGCCTCCCAATTGATAGATTTGATCACTTCTAACTAACAGTTCCGCTTCTTGTGCCTCTTTTTTTCCGATTCGGGAATAAATAGAAATCTCTTTTTTTTCTTTTAAGAATCTTCTTCCAGCATCGGTAAATCCAAGTAGTCGAAGATAATTTTTATTTTGTTGGACAGGAATCTCTTGCTTTTTGATATTCAGCAAGACATAACAAGATAATCGTTGGATCCGTGTCCATGTATATCTTTTTGTTTTTACCTTTGACACAAAATCCTCAAAACTATCAGCAGTTGCAGCTGCTGTTTTCATGCGCGATTCTATTCCTTCGGTCATCTGATAGATATCTGTCAGTTCCAGCAAAGTAGAAGATAACAACCGATAACGCAAATACGGCCAATAAG
The DNA here is from genome assembly GCF_031143325.1 of Enterococcus sp. FR204. Taxonomy (NCBI): domain Bacteria; kingdom Bacillati; phylum Bacillota; class Bacilli; order Lactobacillales; family Enterococcaceae; genus Enterococcus; species Enterococcus sp. FR204. Next base: position 23,772 of record NZ_JAKZIW010000015.1, read on the forward strand.
ATTCCCAAGTCTGCAGCGAACAAGTTGAAAGATCTTCTTCTGTCTGAGGCGGCACAAGTCCAGCTATTCTTTTTCCTTCTTCTAACGCATGGCGAATGGCTGTTGCACTGGCTATCCTCTGATCTGTGATGATTTTTTCATGATAGCCTGCACTTTTACGTCGGATCGGATGTAATTCCATAGGGTGGACATACTTGGCATTTTCCTTTGCATAACTTAATCCCAAGATATGATTTGGCGAAGAAAAATCAAGCGTAATATCTGGATACAGACTGCGAAAAACCTCAGTCATTTTTTGCGGATAACTATACGTTTGATCAGACAGTTCTTGAAATGCCTCTTCTATCCTATCTTGATTCTCTTGGACAAAGCGTCCGAAACTGCTGTAATCAAACGAAGTCTCTTCTTCTGTTCCAAAACACAAACTGTCACAGTCCAGTGTTTGCAAGATTTTTACTGCACCTTTAGCAAAATAGTCAGCTGACTGAACCGCCCATTCGACGGGAAGCTCCACTACTAAATCCACACCATTTTGTAAAGCTTCATTCGCGCGATGCCATTTATCGATGATAGCCGGTTCGCCTCGTTGCAAAAAATTCCCGCTCATTACAGCAATGACGACCTCTGCTCCTGTTGTTTTTCGTGCCATTTCCACATGATAGCGATGTCCATTGTGAAAAGGATTGTACTCTACGATAATCCCGCAGCTTTTCATGCGCATCCTCCTTCATAGTTATCGATAAAAAAGAAATAGAGACAAGTAAAAAAAGGCAAAAATCGGAAAAAATACCCGAACTATATAAACTATTCTCGCAAACACAATACTTCTGCGACGAAAAGCTGCACTGCAAGAGCAATGCCTATATCGTTCGGATATATAATTTATGTTGAAGATTTATTCTTTTCTTGTTAACTCGAGCAGGCAAAACCGCTAGTCTTTGTATGCTACAAAAAACCAGCGCTTTGATTTCTCTGATGCTGCTTCGTCTGTAAAATCAGAAAATGCTTCGACTTTCGAAAAGCTGCTGTTTTCCAGCATTCTTAAATAACTTTCCAATGGATAGGTACGCTCTTGATGTAGTTCATCTTCACGAATAAATCGACCAGACCCTTCTTGTTCTTCAACGAAAAAGGTAAGAAAATGTTCGATGCTGTGTTTCTCGCTTCCTGGATAACTATCCCACAAAAAAGCAAAATTATCCCCTTGATAATGATAGCTATATTCTGGAAAAACTTCATCTACTTGATAGGTGGAGTGTACGTCAAATAAAAATCGGCCATTTTCTTCTAACGCTTGATAGACTTCATCAAACACTTGCTGTACCTCTTGTCTATTTTTCATATAGCACAGCGAATCAGAAAAACAGGTAATTGCCTGATATTGTCCGATTTCTGATAAATCGAGCATATTGCCTTCCACAAATTGGATCGATGCGTCTTCTTCATATGCTCGCTGGCTGGCAATCATCAACATCTCTTCTGAAAGGTCTAACCCTGTCACTTTATATCCATCTTTTGCAAAGGCAACCGCTAATGCTCCAGTACCGCATGCCAGTTCCAAAATATTTTTTGTGTCTTCTTGTAAATGACGTTTCGAAAAAGCTAGCCATTGCTGATAAAGTGTTTCGTCCATCACTTCATCGTAAATGAAAGCAAATGTTTCATAAGCCATATGTTAATCCAACCATTCACTAAGATCGACTAGCGGAGCATCTGACCATAGTTTTTCCAGATTATAGAAACTTCGTTCTGGTGCATGGAAAACATGTACGATCACATCTCCAAGATCGATCAATACCCATTTTCCGCCTTCTTTTCCTTCAATACGTTTTACTTCATATTTGTTTTCTTCTTCTTTATCAATGATTTCTTCTGTAATTGCGTTGATTTGACGTTCGCTATTTGCTGAACAGATCATGAAATAATCTGCCAACAAGGAAACATTTCGAACGTCTAAAGCGATAATGTCTTCTGCCCGTTTTGAATCTGCTGCTTCAACCGCAATTTTTAATTGTTCTTTACTATCTATGATGATTTCCTCCTAATATGAGCAGCTTATTTTTTTGCTACCCAGTAATTATATGTTTCGATTGTTTTTGGATAAATCTGTTGTTCTTGCGCAAGCAAATGGGCCAATGTATGTTTTGTTTCAAATGCTACAGCTTCGTCTAGATCAGCCCATGCAATGGCTCGTGCATCTTGTACCCCAGGAAAATCTCGACCTGGTTCAATATAGTCTGCTACATAAATGATTTTGTCAAGGAGACTCATCTTAGCAGCCCCAGTCGTATGCACCCGGATTGCATGAAGAATCTCTGCATCGGTGATTCCTAATTCCCGCTCTACAAACGAAGCGCCAACAAGACCATGCCAGATTGCATTATTATAATTCAATAACTCTGGATCAAAACCGTCTCTTACGATTACCATTTTGAACTCCTCATCTGGTCGTTCTTTTGCATAATCATGTGTCAATGCAGCAATACTAGCTTTTTCAGGAGAAGCACCGTATTTTTTGGCAAGAGCCACGGCTGTTTCTTCTACTCCAAGCACATGCTTGAAGCGTTGTTCGCTCATTCTCATCTGTATTTTTTGCATCAGGTTTTCTCTAGAATAAGCAGTATATTCATTACTATAGTCCATATTCATACAACCCTTCATTTTGAATATAATCAATTACTTTATCTGGAACAAGGTAGCGGATAGAACAGCCTTCTTTGATCTTTTGACGTATTTTCGTGGAACTGATGTCGATCTCAGGTACATCTACCCAAATTACAGGATATGGAGTATCCGTTGTGTATCCTGGTCGACGTATACCCACAAAGTTGACCATAGAAGTCAGCTCATCGATTTTATACCATTTTGGCAAATATTCTACCATATCCCCACCGATAATAAAGTAATAATCTGTATCCGGATTGTTTTGCGTCAATTCCTTCATAGTATCATAGGTGTAACTTTTCCCACCACGAGCTAATTCAATCGTTTCAATCTGCAAAAAAGGATTGTCTTCCACAGCTAATTCCAACATGTTGAGTCGATGTTTTGCATCAATCGTCTGTTTCTCATCAACATGAGGTGGCTGATAAGAAGGCATCAAAAATACGCGGTCAAGACCTAAATTCCGGCCAGCTTGTTCAGCCATCACTAAATGTGCAAGGTGAACGGGATTGAATGTTCCGCCCAAGATCCCTACTTGCTTTTTCTTCTCTAAGAATTGAGGCATTTCTTCAGGAAATAATTGTGAACGAACAAATGTCTTAGCTTGCGTATTCATCATGGTCACTCCTTATATTGCTTTTACTTCTTTTGATAGCCTTTGATACTTTTCTTTTGTGGAAGGTTTGTATAATACGATAACACGTCCAATGATTTGGACGATTTCGCAATCTATTTCTTTTTCTAATACTTGAGCTGCTTCTTCTGCAATCTCATCTGTATTTTGAAGTAACGATACTTTGATCAGTTCTCTTTTTTCTAAAGCTTCTTCAATTTGAACGATCATTGCTGAATTGATCCCACCTTTTCCGATTTGAAAAATCGGCTGAAGATGATGCGCTTGGCTACGTAAAAAACGCTTTTGTTTTCCTCTTAAACTCATTATTTTCCTTCTTCCTTAAATCAATGCTTTGCGTTTCAATACATCTACACCCTTTGGCGCCCAGCCCGCAATTACTGCTGGCGCTGTTACAGTGATCCAGCCTAGACCGGCAAAAACGATGTCTGTTTTTTCTTTCAAAGAAAACTCAAAACGAACAAGCTCCGGAAATGCCTCGACTTCATCAGGACGAGGAGGCTGTAATAATCCACCTACATGTTTTTGATAAAATTCGTCTGCTTTTTCCAGTTTTGTTCGATGAATATTTACATCATTTGACACATAAGCAATAAATGAAGCACGATTGCCGCTGATAAAATCAAATCTTGCAAGTCCGCCCAAGAAAAGTGTTTGCCCTTCATTCAGCTGATAAACTTTAGGTTTGATTTCTTTTAACGGTGCAATGATCCGCAAATCTTTTTTACCTAAGTAGTGCGCCATTTGATGGCGATGGATAATTCCCGGTGTATCAATCAAAAAATGCCCGTCATCTAAAGGAATCTCGATTTTATCCAAGGTCGTTCCTGGAAACTGCGAAGTTGTGATTACATCTTGTACTCCCGCTGTATTTTTGATGATTTGATTGATAAGCGTCGATTTTCCGACATTTGTTACTCCGACGATATAGACATCCCGTCCATCGCGGTATTCTTCGATTTTTTCTAATAGTTCCGTCATCTCATGAGATTTCTTAGCACTAGTTAATAATACATCTACTGGACGAATTCCTGCTTCGTAAGCACGTTCCTTCATCCATTGTGTTAATTTAGTTTTTTTCAATGATTTAGGTAATATATCCACTTTGTTCCCAACTAAAAGTACTGGATTATCACCGACAAAACGGTGTAGTCCTGGGATTAGTGAACCATTGAAGTCAAAAATATCCACCACATTGACGATCAATGCATCTTTTTGCCCTAATTCATTCAGTAAGCGCAAAAAGTCGTCATCCGTCAATGAGACATCTTGGATCTCATTATAATGGCGTAATCTGAAACAACGCTGACAATAGACTTCCCCGGAAGCTAAACCTTTTTCCAAAGCCGTTTGCGGCGTGTATCCTAATTCACCGGGTTTGTTTGTTTGTATAACGGCACCACAGCCGATACATTGTAATTCTTCTGTCATTCGATTCCACCTCGCCAGCCCATATCAGGGTGTTTTGCTAATAGATAGGCCATAATTCTTTTTTCCCAAAAACGATTAAATTGTGTCTTCCAACTATCTGTTGCGATAATGGGTTTTACAAGGATGCTACGTATCCCTGCACGATTGGCTCCACGTATATCAGTCATAATCTGATCGCCTACCATTACTATCTCATCATCTGCTAAATCCAATTGTTTCTTTGCTATGTTGATCCCTCTTGCTAAAGGTTTCATTGCTCGTGCAACATACAAAAGATCAAATTTTTCAATCGCTCGCGCGACACGTTTTGAATTATTGTTTGAAACAACAACAACAGGGATTCCTGCATTTTTCATTTCTAAAATCCAAGTAAGCAACTCTTCTGTTCCATCTGGATTATTCCATGCAATCAACGTATTGTCTAAATCGGTCAATACTGCTTTGATGCCTAGATTCTTTAATTGGGCAGGTGTAATCTGATAGATGGCTTCTACCATCCATGTTGGTTTGTAATTTGAAAACATGCTGTCTCCTCATCTGCAAAAAATGAAGGAGCACATAAAGTACTCCTCAACCCCGTATTATACTGCATATCAGCAAAAAAAACTACCTCTATATTCGTTCGTCTTTCAGAAAAAGTATTTCTTTACAAAATGATCAAAAATAAAGATTGATCACAGAAAAATTTAGAAACAAAAAACAACTAAGCGAGCAAGAACCATTCTTTACTCTTTGCTTAGTTGTTAAACACCTAATATTGGCGGAACCTCTTGTATCGTTTTTCCAGTAATTCATGCTGGTCGAATCGAACAAGTTCCGTCAATCTTTCAATCAACGCTTTTTTCATAATGTGTGCGACTTTATATCGTGGCAACTGCTCGCCGTTGAACGTTTCAGGAATAACTCGATCAACGATTCCTAACTCGCGTAGTTCTGGCGCAGTAATTTTCATCAACTCAGCTGCTTCTGCGGCGCGACTACCGTCTTTCCACAAAATCGACGCAAATCCTTCTGGAGAAAGCACAGCATAAATCGTTTCTTCCAGCATCCAGACTTCATCCGCTAAACCTAGAGCAAGGGCACCGCCACTTCCACCTTCACCAATGATGATGGCGATGATCGGTACCTTTAAATCAGACATTTCGAGCAGATTTCTGGCAATAGCCTCTCCTTCGCCGCGCTCTTCTGCTCCTACACCGCAATATGCACCTGCTGTATTGATCAAGGTAATCACCGGTCTATTGAACTTTTCCGCTTGTTTCATCAGTCGTAAAGCTTTTCGATAGCCTTCAGGATGGGGAGAACCAAAATTTCTGCGGATATTTTCCTGCAGATCCCGTCCTTTTTGAATACCGATCACTGTTACCGGTTTGCCATCTAATCGAGCGATTCCACCAACAATCGCTTCGTCATCTGCAAACAAACGATCACCATGGCATTCCTCGAAAGAATCGAAGATCTCTTCAAAAAAATCCAAGCTTGTCCATCGTTCTTTAGCTCTTGCTAACTGAACGACATCATGTGCTGTCTTATCCACGATCTATCCATCCTTTCTGTGTATGCAATTCAAGAAGCGTATGGATTTTCTGCTTCAATTCCATGCGGGGAACAATCTGATCGACAAAACCATGAGATAATAAGAATTCAGCCTTTTGGAAATCTTCTGGAAGTTCCTGCTTGATCGTCTGTTCGATGACGCGTCTTCCAGCAAAACCGATCAAACTTTGGGGTTCTGCTAGAATGATATCGCCTTCCATTGCAAAACTGGCAGTTACTCCTCCGGTCGTCGGGTCCGTTAAAACAGTTAGATAAAAAAGACCTTCATTGCTATGCCGTTTGACAGCAGCAGAGATTTTTGCCATCTGCATTAGAGAAAAGATTCCTTCTTGCATCCGTGCGCCACCTGAAGCTGTGAACAAGACGACTGGAAGACTTTCCTTTGTTGCTCGTTCGAATAATCTGGTGATCTTTTCTCCGACAATCGTTCCCATACTTCCCATGATAAAATTAGGATCCATCACTCCAATAATGAAGGGAATCCCCTGAATGGTTGCTTTACCAGTGAGGACTGCTTCATGAAGTCCTGTTTTATCTTGCATTTTTTTAATTTTTTCCGTATATTCGGGAAATGCTAGCGGATCTTTGGTTACAAGATCCGTATCCCATTCTTCAAAACTTTTTTCATCAATAATCAAAGCTAGACGCTGCCATGCACCGATTCGAAAAGCGTATCCGCAATGAGGGCATACTTTTTCTTCACCGATGTCTTTCGTATAAAGGATATGTTTGCAATTTGGACACTTTGCCCACATGTTATCAGGAACAGATGGCGAGTTAGCAGGTTTGCTCTCTCTATTAGGATTGATCCGAATATATTTCTTTTTCTTAAACAGAGCCATCTATGCGCCTCCTATCTCCGTTTCTGGTGTCCAATTCGGTAAAAATTCTTCTTGTAAAAATGCTGTGCTGTAATCACCTGCTATGACTGCAGGATGACTAATCAAATCCATCTGAAATTCTGCGTTCGTGATGATTCCTTCTGTGATAAATTCACTTAAGGCTCGCTGCATCTTCATTAATGCTTCAAAACGCGTATTTCCATGGACGATTATTTTTGCAATCATTGAATCATAATATGGCGGGATCGTATATCCCGGGTAAACTGCACTGTCTACTCGCAGTCCCATCCCACCTGCTGGAAGCAGTAAGTTTTGGATCTTCCCTGGAGAAGGAGCAAAATGGAAAGCAGGATTTTCTGCATTAATCCGACATTCGATTGCGTGTCCTTGGAATACTACTTCTTCTTGACACACATTCAAAGGCTCACCGGCTGCTATCTCCACCTGTTTTTTTACTAAATCGATTCCTGTGACCATTTCTGTTACTGGATGTTCCACTTGGATTCGAGTATTCATTTCCATGAAATAAAAATCGCCTTCTTCATCTATCAGAAACTCGATCGTTCCGGCATTTTCATAATTGACTGCTTTAGCTGCTCGAACAGCAGCGTCTCCTAGTGCTTCTCTTTTTGTTTGTGAGATCACTACAGAAGGAGATTCTTCCAGTACTTTTTGATTGTTGCGTTGTAAAGAACAATCTCGCTCACCTAAATGAATGACATGACCAAATCGATCACCTAAGATCTGAACTTCTATATGGCGAGCAGGATAAATGATTTTTTCCAAATACATATCATCATTTCCAAATGCCGCTGCTGCTTCTTGCTGAGCTGAAGAAAAATGCTGTGGGAGCTCTTCTTTTGATTGAACTTTCCGAATGCCTTTCCCGCCACCACCTGCAGCTGCTTTCAGCATCACTGGATAACCAATTCTGTCTGCTATTTCCAATGCTTCTTCTACTGTAGATAATACACCAGTACTTCCTGGAATGACTGGGACATTTGCTTCTTGCATCAATTGACGCGCATTGATCTTATTTCCCATTGCATCGATCGTTGCACTTTTAGGACCAATAAATGTGATATTGCACTCTTCACACATGGAGGCAAATCGGCTATTTTCAGATAAAAAACCAAATCCTGGATGAATTGCTTCGGCTTTTGTCACGATTGCAGCGCTCAGTACTTCCTGAACATTCAGATATGAATCAACGACTTTTGCCGGGCCAATGCAGATTGCTTCATCTGCTAACTGTGTATGAAGTGCTTCGGCATCTGCTTCTGAATATATCGCTACGGTTTGGATCCCTAGTTCGCGGCATGCACGAATGATACGTACAGCGATTTCACCGCGGTTAGCTATCAATACTTTAGAAAACATATTTCACCTATCCAATCATAAAGGTTAATTCCGCTTCGGCTACTTTTTTACCGTCTACTTTAGCGATTCCTTTGCCTATTCCGGCTGAAGCTTTCACTTTCAATATCTCAACTTCAAGGTATAAGGTATCTCCCGGTGTAACTTTCTTACGGAATTTTGCTTTGTCCAATCCGCCGAAATAAGCCGTCTTTCCCTTGAATTGTTCAAGAGAAAGTAATGCAACTGCTCCTGCTTGAGCCATTGCTTCAACAATCAATACCCCTGGCATAACAGGTTCTTCTGGAAAATGTCCTTGAAAAAAGGGCTCATTGATCGTTACATTTTTCTTAGCAACGATCCGTTCTCCTTCAACCATTTCTTCCACTCGATCAATCAAAAGCATTGGATAACGATGTGGAATGATTTCTTTTATTTCTTGTATGTTCATTGATTTCCCTCTTTCCTGCTTTGCTTATTTTTGCTGAATCCTAAAGAGTGGCTGTCCATATTCGACAACTGACTCGTTTTCTACAAGGATTTCTGTGATCACTCCGTCGGCCTCACTAGTTATCTCATTCATCAGTTTCATCGCTTCAATAATGCAGATAACTTCTCCTTTGGCAACTTGATCACCTACTTTTTTGAAAGCTGGTTTGTCGGGCGCCGGTTGCAGATAAACGATTCCCATGATTGGCGAAACAACCTCGATTCCATCAAATACTGCCGATTCTTTTTCTTTCATTGTTTCTGGAGCAGTTGTTGCTTGTTCAGGTATGACATTGACTGGCTCCGAAACTGGCAACGTTTCGTTTGTTTGAACCATATTCATGCCTCGACTTGTTTTATTTTTATTCATATACAATTCAAATTGACCTTCACGCAAATCGAATTCCGTTAGCGAGGATTGATCAAATTGACTGACTAATTCTCTGATTTCATTGATATCCAAAATTATTCCTCCCAGCGTTTCATGCACAGAACCGCATTATGTCCGCCAAACCCTAATGAATTACTCATTGCATAAGTAAAACTTGCAGGTTTGCTTTCGTTTTTGACAACTGTCAAGTCAATCTCAGGATCTTGTTTTTCTACATTGATCGTAGGCGGGATAAATTGATGTTCTAATGCCAGCAAAGTTGCCAAGGCTTCGATCCCGCCGGCTGCTCCCAATAAATGTCCAGTCATCGATTTCGTGCTGCTGACGTAAGTATCTCTGAAATTTTTACCTAATGCGATTTGGATTGCTTTTGCTTCTGCCTGATCATTGGCTGGTGTACTTGTTCCGTGAGCATTGATATATCCGACTTGTTCCGGCTGTACACCAGCTTCTTCCATCGCAAGCTTCATTGCTTTAGATGCACCAGAACCATCTGGAGTAGGAGCTGTCATATGGTAAGCGTCACAGTTTGCACCGTATCCAACGATTTCTCCATAGATTTTGGCACCGCGAGCTTGTGCATGTTCTAAAGATTCAAGAACTAGAACGCCTGCTCCTTCACCCATCACAAAACCATTCCGATTTTCGTCAAACGGAATCGAACCACGATTAGGATCAGTTGATTCTGAGAGTGCTGTTAAAGCTGCAAATCCAGCAATCCCCATCTCACAAATCGTTGCTTCTGTTCCTCCAGCAAGAATGACATCAGAATAGCCATGTTTGATGTTACGGAATGCTTCCCCAATTGAATTCGTTCCGCTAGCACAAGCTGTTACGATAGCTGTACAAATACCTTTTGCACCTACGCGCAAAGCAATATTTCCAGCTGCCATGTTGGCAATCGCCATTGGTACGAACATTGGAGAAACTCGTTTTGCACCTTTTTCATGTAGACGAATAACTTGGTTTTCGATTGTTGGAAGACCACCGATCCCAGATCCGATGATGACGCCAAACCGGTCTTGATTCATTTTTTCCTTATCTAAACCGCTCATCTCCATTGCTTCTAAAGCAGCGTAGATTCCATAGATCGAAAACATATCCATTCGTTTGCTATCTTTTTTAATAAAATATTTATCGTAAGGGAAATCTTTGACTTCACCCGCTAAGGTAATCCCTGTTTCTGAAGCATCAAATTTAGTGATCGGTGCGATGCCATTCGTACCCTCTTTTAAGCTATTCAAAAAGCTGTCTGCGTCATTTCCAATAGGTGAAGTGACTCCATAGCCAGTAATTACCACTCGATTCATTTGTTTGCTCTCCTTTTCTTATCCGTGCATGACCAATCCGCCATCGACATTGATGACTTGTCCGGTGATATATGGATTTTGTGCTAAGAAAACTGCTGTTTGTGCAATATCTTCTACTTGTCCGAAACGCTGCATCGGAATTTGCTTTTCCGCTTGTTCCTTGACTTTGTCTGCTAAAACTTCCGTCATATCAGTTGTGATGAATCCTGGCGCAATGGCATTACATGTAATGCCTCTAGTTGCAGCTTCTCGTGCCACAGATTTTGTTAATCCTACTACGCCAGCTTTACTAGCTGCATAATTTGCTTGACCAATATTTCCAATCAACCCAGATACACTAGAGAGATTAATGATGGCCCCTTCTCGCTGCTTCATCATTTTTTTCAAAACGTGTTGCGTCATATTGAAGGTACCGATCAAATTGATATCCAGACATTTTTTGAAATCTTCTGCATCCATTCGCATCACAAGTTTGTCATTTGTGATTCCGGCATTGTTTACTAAGATATGGATCGATCCAAGCTTTTCTTCTGCTTCTTTGATCATTTGTCCTGCTTTCTCATAATCAGAGATGTCACCGGAAACTCCTATGCATTTTACACCGAATGCTTCGATTTCTTCTATCTTTTCTTTTGGAATCTCTCCGCGACCATTCAAAATGATATTTGCTCCAGCTTTTGCAAAAGCTAAGGCCATCGCTTTGCCGATTCCTCTTGTACTACCTGTGATAAATACATTTTTTCCTTTTACATCCATAACGTTCCTCCTTATAGTATTGCTATTGTTTCATCAAATGTCTGCTTATTATCAACACGCAGAACTGGTATTGTTTTATCGATTTTTTTCATAAATCCGCTTAATACTTTTCCGGGGCCGACTTCGATGACTTGTTCGATGCCGATTGTTTTTAACTTATGGATACTCTCATAGAAACGAACAGGTTGCATGACTTGCTGTTCAAGTAGTCCCGCGATTGTTTCTTTCTTCATTATTTCCGTTGTTGTGTTGCTTATGATAGGAAAAGAAGGTTCAGAGAATTGAATCTGACTTAGGTCCTTCGCCAGTTTTTTTGATGCTGGTGCTAAAATAGCTGTATGGAAAGGTCCACTGACATTTAGTGGGATCATCCTTTTGATTCCTTTTTCTTTTAAGAGCAAAACAGCTTCATCTACGGCTTTTTCTTCGCCACCGATCACGATCTGCTGAGGTGTATTGTAATTAGCAGGAGACACGATGCCGTACTTGCTTGCTTCATGACAGCTTTCCTCAATCGTCTCAATCGGTGCATTCATTACTGCGACCATTTTTCCGCTTCCAGCTGGGGCAGCTTCCGTCATATAAGCGCCTCTCTTTGCTACTAGTGCAACGGCTTCAGTGAAGGATAACGCATCACTGGCTACTAATGCCGAATATTCTCCTAAACTCAGTCCTAAAGCTGCATCTGGGACGATTCCATGCTCCTTCAATAAGCGATAATACGCAATGCTGACTGTTAGAATAGCTGGCTGTGTATATTGTGTCTGATCCAAACGTTCATTTTCTGAAAAGCAGAGGTCGGCCATATCGTAGCCGAGAATCTCACTTGCTTCATCAAATGTCTGCTTTACAACGGCTTCTTCATATAAATCTTTTCCCATACCTTGATATTGTGCACCTTGGCCACTAAATAAGAATGCTGTTTTCATGTTTTTCTCCAATATATCCAGAATATATGGTTGATTCTTCCTATTCAAAAAGGCCGAGACATTCCTATTTCAGGAAATGTCCCAGCCCCCAACCTAATTTTAATGATTATGCAGTTTGTTTTTCTACGTAAGTCACTAAATCTTGAACCGTTTTGATTCCGTCTTCTGTTTCGATTTTCACGTCAAATTCATCTTCAATTTCATTGATGATTTGGAATAAATCCAAGCTGTCAGCTTCTAAGTCTTCTTGGATGTCAGTAGTCAATTTGATTTCTTCAGTTTCTTTTCCTAATTCTTCTGCGATGATTTCTTGAATTTTTTCGAATACCATAATAATATATTCCTCCGATATTGTTTGCTTTTTATTTTTATAATTTAACAGTCTACAACTCCATGAGAATACTTCCCCATGTTAAACCTCCGCCATAGCCTGTAAATATTACTTTCTGCTGTTTTCCCAAGGTGATCTTTCCACTAGAAACTGCTTCATCCAATAAGATAGGGATGCTTGCAGCAGATGTATTCCCATATTTATCCATATTGGTCAGGAACTTTTCTTGCGGCATCTTTACTTTTCGGGCAATTTTCTCAATAATTCTGAGGTTTGCCTGATGCAAAAGCAGATAATCAACTGGTTTGTCTTTCATGACTTCTTGGATATTGTTTGCAACGTCTCGTACGGCAAAATCAAAAATATCTCTGCCAGTCATTTGCAAATAATACGAACCTTCTGAATCTTCTGAATAGAACGGATTTTTATTTTGCTGGTAGCCAGCGGTCAATGAGCTACTTCTGGTACCGTCAGCTGCTAATTTTTCTTTCAGCAATTTTTTCTGTGGATTCGCTTCTAAGAGAATTCCACCTGCTCCATCGCCAAACAACACAGCAGTCGTACGATCAGACCAATCGATTAGCTTAGATAGTGTTTCACCACCAATCACCAGTCCCTTAGTTGAGCCGCAGCGGATCATTTTTTCAGCCATGCTTAACGCATAAACAAATCCTGAGCACGCAGCACTGATATCAAAAGCGATAGCATGAGTTGCTCCCAATTTCCCTTGTACTTGTGCTGCTACAGATGGTGTCGTGTAATCGGGCGACATTGTTGCTACTAAAATAAAATCCAAATCTTTAGGGTTTAGATTTTTCTGTTTTATCAATTTTTCCGCCACTAAAATGCATAAATCAGAAGTCTCATGATTTGTTACACATCTTCGTTCACGAATACCCGTCCTTGACGAAATCCATTCATCAGAGGTATCCATCATCTTGGAAAGATCATTATTAGTAATAATCTTTTCAGGAAGGACGCTGGCTGTTGCAGTAATCATTCCAAATTGTTCCATTAAATACCCTCACTTATAGTCTTGCAAGAAGTCGTGCAAGTTTTTCAGTGCATCCAGCAAGGCATGCTGTTCCTCCGTAGCCATTCCGTCTAAGATGTTCTTGACCATTTCACGATGAAAATGCTGATGGACCCGAAATAGTAACTTTCCTTTTTTCGTTAGTCCCAACTTTACAACGCGGCGGTCATCTTCACTGCGGATACGTTCGACATAGCCTTTTTTTACTAACTTGTTAATAGCAGTGGTCAAGGTCCCAACAGTAATTGATAGTTCTTTGGCTACTTCTGAAGTTGTTTTTTTCTTGTACATCCCGATTGCCTCGATCGTGTGCATCTCTGTGATTGACAGATCTTTGAATTGAGATTTTTTCAGCTCAGACTCTTCGATTGTCAAAATATCATTGAAGACACTAACAAGATAATCATTTACTGTTTTTAAATCTGGTTCCATGTTCCACCGTCCACTAATTAGTTTGATTATCAAATCTTTTGATGTTCAAACTATATCTTAACTTTTTTCAAAATGCAACCTTAAAAGATCATTTTTTTACTATATGAGCTTTTTTTAAGATTTTACTCATTTAAAACAACTGATAAATCAGCATTTATAATTTCTTTTATTAGAAAAATCATCTATCTCACATATTTTGATTATCAAAGTATTTTCTGTGAACAGAACTATAGAATTCCCTAAAACTTGTCCATTATTTCAAAATTTGTTATAGTCTTTTTATTCAAAGCGTAAAAGGAGATCCTATGTTAAAAGAAAAAATGAAAACTCTCCCCATGCTGCCGGGTGTCTATCTTATGAAAGACCGAGATGGTAAGGTCATCTATGTTGGTAAAGCAAAACGGCTCAAAAATAGAGTAAGCAGCTATTTTCATCAGAATAAACAGCATTCAAAAAAAGTATTACGTATGATTTATCATATAACAGATTTTGATTTCGTCGTAGTAGACACGGAATTAGATGCTTTATTGCTCGAGTGTCAATTGATCCAACATTACCGTCCTTTTTATAACCGACAAATGAATTATTTCAGTAATTATAATTATGTACATATTACCAATAAGGGATTTGTATTAACAGATACTCCTACGGCTCGAACATACGGGCCTTTTCGTCTCTATAAAAAAATGCCGTCTATTTTGCGTATAATGGAAGAAACTTATCAAATGCCTTGGTTGTCTGAAATTAGTTTGTTAGCTTTGCGAGTCCAGTTTCCTGACCTACAGGAAATGACTTTTGAACAGAAAAAAAAGGAACTCCAAGGGCTGTTTCAAGGCCGAAATAAAAAGCTACTGACTTACTTGAAAAAAAGACAACAACATTTCATCTATCAGTTGAATTTCGAAAAAGCCGGTATGCTTCAAAAAGATATCGAATTAGTTACTTATTTTATTAGACGGATCCAGGAACAAAAGCAGTTTTTAAGAACACCATCGCTCACCTTCAGCATGCCATTAGCAGCAGATGAGAGTCAGAAAAAGCACTACCTCGTTTGTTATGGTCAACTTGCAGAAACAATGATTGCCTCTGGTGACGTTTCTCCTGACTTCTATTATGAAAAGAAAGAAGCTCATTTATCTTTGAAACGTCAATTGTCAAAAGAAGAAATCGATCCTGTACAAATCTTGATCAGTTACCGCAAAAAATTAGAAAAAGAACAGTTTGAAATTGAACTGTTAAACAAAAAAGAAGCTGAAAAGCAACTAAATTAGTTGCTTCTCGGCTTCTTTTAGGCATCTTCAACTTCAAATGTCAATTATCCTAAAATTTATTGGATTAAGTCATAGATTTCCATCGCTACGATATCGATATTATCAAATTCGTATTGCTGATGAGTATCTGTTTCAGTTAATTCAAATGTATCGGTCGCTTTATCATAAGTTACTGTACACTTCTCTACGCCTTCTTTTTCAAAACGGCGAACTTGCAGTTCATTATCTGCTGACTCGACCATAGCCTCCAGTCGTTTTATGATTGCGACTAATTGTGAATGTGTCATCGGAGGTCCTCCTTTTCTTATTTCTGTTATATTGTATCAAAAGCATAGCCTACTTGCATTGATTTTCTCTAAAAAAACTCGTTTTTTATGATTTTTTTTCTGGTATTTTTCCTTCAGGCCACCAAAGTTTGATCAAAGCTTGGGTTCCGTCATTCTCAAAACCTTTATCTGCCAACTCTTCATATAGTTTCAATGCTTGGGTAGTTGCTGGCAATACAAGGTCCATTTTTTCTGCTTCTTCTAATGCAATCTTTAAATCTTTGATAAAATGTTTGACAAAAAAACCAGGTGTGTAATCTTCTTTTAAAATACGAGGAGAATAATTGCTTAAAGACCAGTTAGCTGCACTTCCACCTGAAAGCGTCTCAATCACTTTCTTTAAATCAAGTCCGTTTTTTTGTGCATAGACAAGCATTTCCGTCATTCCTGTCATCGTACCTGCAATCATGATCTGATTAGCCATTTTTGTATGCTGACCTTTCCCAGCAGAACCATGCAATGTAAATGTCGTACCAAATTCTTTGAATAAAGGCAGTACTTGATCATAAACGGCTTCTTCTCCACCGACCATGATCGTCAGTGTACCATTCTTTGCTCCTAAGTCACCACCGGATACCGGTGCATCTAACGCATCTGCGCCTTTTTCTTTTGCTGTTTTTGCAATTTTTTCTGCCAGGCTTGGTGTACTTGTAGTCAAGTCAACTAAAATATGTCCTGAGATATCTGCAGAAAAAATCCCCAACTGTCCATAGTAGATTTCTTCTACATCTTTGGGGTAACCTACCATTGTAAAGAGAATATTACTTTGTTCTGCTACCGCTTTTGGTGTATCTGCCCAGATAGCTCCTTCTGTTACTAAAGGATCAGCTTTTGCTTTTGTCCGATTATAGACAGCTACTTCGTGTCCTGCTTCTAGTAGATGGCGTGCGACAGCACTTCCCATGACGCCTGTTCCGATAAAACCAAGTTTCATTTTTTCGACCTCCTAAAAATCAAAAATCCTTGCTTCTATGCTAGTATACGCTAGAAACAAGGATTTTTTCATAAAAAATGTTTGAATTTTATCTTTTAAATGAATTTAATTTTATTTTGATTCGTTCAATCGAGTCTTCTTCTTCTTTTCTTCGCATCTCTTCTTCATGATAAACAACCATGTCTTGATAAAATTCGATCATAGCTTCGCCGAAATGTGTAGATGAAATATCATAAAGTTTAGCTTCTAAAACTTTTGGATCTTTAGGAACTTCACTGGAAATATAATCAATAAGTGCTGGTGCAAAGTCTTCGTCGGTTTCAAAAGTTTTCCCTAATGAAGGATGATCGAACAATCGGTTCAAATAAGCATTTCCTTCCACGACACAAGGTGTTCCGGCTGCCATCGCTTCTGTATAAGTAAGCCCTTGTGTTTCTGAAGTAGAAGCACTGACAAAATAATCTGCCGCTTTATAATAAAGTGCTACATCATTGTTGTCCACTTCTCCTGTGAACTGCACAAATTCTTCTAACTGCAGTTCTGAGATCAATTCCTCTAACTCTTCTACATAAGGTCCTTTTCCTACGATAACTAATCTGGCGTTAGGATAAGCGGAGATGACCTGAGGAAACCCATTAATCAAGGCTTGGATATTTTTCTCATAAGAAATCCTGCTTAAAGAAAGAATCATCAAATGGTTTTCCTGAAGACCTAGTGACTCCCTTAATTTGCTGATATCCTGCTGAGTGATATCAGAACGTTTGAATTTTTCAATGTCGATACCAGTAGGAATCACGCGAAGCGGTGCTATTACACCATAGCTGCGTAATGTATCAATAACACGTTCACTTGGACAAACTACACCTGTCGTATGATTTGCAAATAATCTAGACAAGTATTTTACATGGGATTGCCTGATCACTTTTCCTTTACCAATATAATGAAGGTAATCTTCATACATCGTATGGTAAGTATGGATCAGAGGTATTTTCAACTTCTTAGCTACCATCTTCCCAAGTATCCCTGCTCCGAATTCTGTATGGGTATGAATAAGATCTAGTTCTAGTTCTTTGGCAACCAAATAAGCATACCACATGCCTCTAACAACAATTCTTCGATCCTTGAAAGAAATAAATGGTACACTTGGCATTCGAATCACATCTTTTTCCAACTTATCCGCATTAGGATCGGTCGTTGTAAAAATATAGACTTCATGCCCATGTCTTTCTAATTCTTGTTTTAATGTTTTGATCGATGTAGCAACTCCGCTGACTTGCGGAAAGTAGGTATCGGTAAAAAAGCCGATTTTCATGTTTTTCGCCTCCAAACTAGTCCTTGACCTGATTTACTTTTTTTAATTTGCTAGAGACTTTTTCATTCAGTACACTTTCGTATACATTTTTAAGTTCTTCACCGATTTTATTGATACTTCGCTCTTTTGCTGTTTGATAACCGGCTTGTGTCGTACTCGGTAGTTCTTGATTGGTAATCTGTTGGATCAGTCGGATAAATTCTTCGTTTGTCTTCCCCATATAGCAGTTCTTGCTATCTTCTAACCAGCCATTATACACTGGAATATCTCGAACAAGTACGTTTTGTTTGCTTGCTAAAGCTTCTAAAACAACGATCCCTTCTGTCTCTTCATAAGAAGGGAAAAAGAATAGATCTGCACCTGAATACGCGCCTTCTATGATCTCTCCACGAATGTAACCAGGAAACAGGACATTTTCAGGATGATCTTCTTTTACAATTTTCCGGATGTTCCGAGGAATCGAGTACATGGGAACATGACCAAACCAAATAAATGTGTATTCGGGCATCTTCTTAGCAATTTCTACGAAATCAATGATTCCTTTACGTTCGAAAAACAAACCGACACAAATGATTACTTTTTGATCCGGAGACAGTTTGAAATATTCTCTGAACTTTTGTTCTTTCATTGGATCAGGGCGATATTTCTCTAAGTCGATCCCATTGGAAATAGCTTGAATCGGCACACGGATACCATAGCTTTCTAACAACTGTTTTGAATAAGGTGTTGGCGTGATCAGATAGTCCGCTTTTTGGTACAATCCTACCAGATATTTTTTTACGATAGGAGAAAGCTGGTTCGATCCGATAAAGGAATTTCGGAAATCTTCCTCTGTAGAATGCGCATGATAGACAACTTTTTTTCCTTCTCTTCTGGCTTTATTGACCATATTATGACTATTGATTCCGTATGTATTGATGTGCAGGATGTCATAATCTTCTTTTTCATCTAGTGTATAAGAGATACCGACTTCTGTCAGAGCACGTTTTTGATGATCAAGCGCACGCCCGATTCCAGATTTTGCAAGCATCTTTTCACTTTCAAAATATAATAATACCTTCACCTTACGTCCCCCTTCACTTATATAGTATAACATAGCCTACAAACTGTCACTCAAACTTAAGCCCTATTTTTGTCTATTCTTACTGACAAAAACGTTTTCTTAAAAAAGAACAAAAAAACTGGCGTAGCTCTTTTACAAGCCACACCAGCTTTTGATACGTTGTTTATTTTACATATTCATGAACAAGTTCAACGACTTCTTCCATCGTATCGCATTCTTTCAATGCACGATCAGCAAGTTCAGCCATTTTCGCTGTGTCCAAGCGTTTCATTAAACTACGCGTTTTAAGAATAGATGTCGCACTCATTGAGAACTCATCTAGACCCATACCTACTAACAATGGAACAGCTGTTTGATCTCCAGCCATTTCTCCACACATACCTGCCCATTTTCCTTCAGCGTGTGCTGCATCAATTACATTTTTGATCAAACGTAAAATTGATGGGTTATATGGTTGGTACAAGTAAGAAACGCGTTCGTTCATACGGTCTGCTGCCATTGTGTATTGAATCAAATCGTTCGTACCTACAGAGAAGAAATCTACTTCTTTTGCAAACTTGTCTGCTAAGACTGCTGCTGCTGGAATCTCGATCATGATGCCGACTTGGATCGTATCAGATACTTCCTTGCCTTCACTGATCAATTTTTGTTTTTCTTCTTCAAAGATCGCTTTTGCTGCGCGGAATTCTTTGAGTGTAGCTACCATAGGGAACATGATACGTAAATTACCATGAACAGATGCACGAAGCAATGCACGCATTTGTGTACGGAACATTTCGTCGCCTTGTTCAGATAAACTGATACGCAATGCACGATATCCTAAGAATGGATTCATTTCATGAGGTAATTGCAGATATGGTAGTTCTTTATCTCCACCGATGTCCATTGTACGAACAACTACAGGTTTTCCTTCCATACCTTCTAATACAGCTTTGTAAGCTTCATATTGGTCATCTTCTGTTGGGAAGTCTGGAGAATCCATATACAGGAATTCAGTACGGTACAGACCAACTGCTTCTCCACCATTATTATGGACACCAACTAGATCTTTTGGTGTTCCGATGTTTGCAGCTAATTCAAAATGCTTGCCGTCAGCTGTGACAGTTTCTGCATTTTTTAGTTTTTCCCATTCTGCTTTTTGTGCTGCGTAATCTGCACCTGCTTTTTCAAATTCAGCTTTTTGTTCATCTGTAGGATTGATGATTACATCGCCTTCGATCCCGTTGACAGCCAAAATATCGCCTTCTTTGACTTTAGCAGTAATTTCTTTTGTCCCAACGATTGCTGGAATTTCTAAAGAACGTGCCATGATAGCAGAATGTGAAGTACGTCCACCAATGTCTGTTACAAACGCTTTTACAAAATTGCGATCTAATTGTGCTGTATCACTTGGAGTCAAGTCATGTGCAACAACGACCACTTCTTCGTTGATCATTGATGGATTTGGTAAAGTAACGCCTAATAAGTGCGCTAAAATACGTTTAGCAACGTCACGAATATCTGCAGCACGCTCTTGCATATAAGCATTATCTTCCATTGCTTCGAACATACCGATATACATATCCGTTACTTCTTTTAGCGCTGATTCAGCATTTACGCTGTTGTCTTTAATATTTTGCTTGATTTGACCTACCATTTCTGGATCTGAAAGAACCATCAAATGGGCATCAAATACTCGCGCTTCTACTTCACCTAAGCTTTGCGCTGCTTTTTCACGAATTTGCTGCAATTCTTCAGTAGATTTAGCTAATGCAGCATCCAAACGAGCTTCTTCAGCCGCAGTATCTTCTACTGTTGCCTTACTGAATGTTAAATCCGGTTGAACTAGCAGGTAAGCTTTTGCAACGGCTACACCGTCACTAGCGGCAATCCCTTTTAGCATTTCAACCATTATTCAGATAAGCCTTCTTTCTTCATTGTTTCAACGATTGCTGCCATTGCATCAGCTTCGTCAGCACCTTCTGCAGTAATAGTAACATCAGAACCTTGACCTACACCTAAAGACATAACGCCCATGATTGATTTCAAGTTTACTGATTTACCTTTATACTCTAAGTTTACATCAGAGTTAAATTTGCTTGCTGTTTGTACTAATAGTGTAGCTGGACGAGCGTGGATCCCAGTTTCTGCTACTACGTGAAATTCTTTCTTTTCCATATTAATCGGTCTCCTTTAAGTGAGTGTTGTTTTTATGTGAGGGTTTTCTTTTTTAGTAATTCAGAGAATCCTAACAAATGCCACCCTTTCATCTGTAAAGATTAACATTTTTTTTCGTTAGATACAACAGTTTTCATTCAATTTCAGATAAAAGTATTCAAATTATTTCGGATTCTTTTTCATCCTTTTCTTCACATTTTATAACAAACGTGTTTATTTTCTTTTTCTTGTCGCTTTCTCTTCTCCTGACGTTTATCATTCTTTCCTTTGACCCTCTTTGTTTTCATATGAAACGAATTACTTGCTTCCCTTTTTATTTTTAGTATAATAAGAGTCAAAGGTCAGGAATGGTCAATAGAGATTTCACCTTTTCTACCTCATAAATCTCTTAAAAAACTAGGGGTTATTCTTTTACCTCATGAAAAACGAGATGTAAAATATGGATGTACCCATTTTTGTGAAAGGACGTGAATGATTCATGCTTTGTCAAAACTGCGGCAAGAATGAGGCAACGATTCACTTGTATGCCACTGTCAATGGTCAGCGGACACAACTCGATTACTGTCAGAGCTGTTATCAAAAAATCAAAAATCAACAAAATGGAGGTCTGACTAATATGGCCCAAAATGATCCATTTGGATTTGGCAGTTTGGACGATCTTTTCCGTTCCATGTCTCGCCAAATGCAACAGCAAGGAAATTATGAGCAAACACCACCAACACAATTTGGCGGAAACAACAACTTCAATGGTGGTCAGCCACCTCAAGGCAATACAGAAGGTTTATTGGGAGAATACGGAATCAATATCACAGAACAAGCACGACAAGGTGATATCGATCCTGTGATCGGACGCGATGACGAAATCAAACGAGTCATTGAAATTTTAAATCGCCGAACCAAGAACAATCCTGTCTTGATTGGAGAACCAGGTGTTGGTAAAACAGCAGTTGTTGAAGGTTTAGCACAAAAAATCGTAGATGGTGATGTACCGCAAAAATTAATGGACAAAGAAGTCATTCGTTTAGATGTCGTATCTTTAGTCCAAGGTACTGGTATACGAGGACAATTTGAAGAACGTATGCAAAAATTGATTGAAGAGATCCGTCAAGCAGAAAATGTGATCCTATTCATAGATGAAGTTCACGAAATCGTCGGTGCTGGTTCTGCTGGTGATGGAAATATGGATGCTGGTAATATTTTAAAACCAGCTTTAGCTCGAGGAGAATTACAAATGGTTGGTGCTACTACCTTAAATGAGTACCGCATCATCGAAAAAGACGCTGCTTTAGAACGTCGTATGCAACCTGTACGGGTAGATGAACCAACTGTCGAAGAAACGATCAGTATTTTGAAAGGTTTGCAAAAACGTTATGAAGACTATCATCATGTAAAATATACTGATGAGGCCATCGAAGCAGCCGCAACTTTATCCAATCGTTACGTCCAAGATCGCTTCTTGCCGGATAAAGCCATCGATTTGCTAGATGAAACAGGTTCTAAGAAAAACTTGACGATCCAAATCGTTGATCCTAAAACAATCGAGAAAAAACTGCAAGAAGCAGAAGAACAAAAAGTTTTAGCTTCTCGAGAAGAAGATTTCGAAAAAGCAGCTTATTATCGCGATCAGATCAATAAACTTCAAAAAATGAAAGAACGTCAGCTCACTGAAGAGGAAACACCTGTGATTACCGAAAAAGATATGGAAAGAATCGTTGAACAACGGACAGGTATTCCAGTGGGTGAATTAAAAGAAAAAGAACAGACACAACTGAAAAATTTAGCAGATGACTTGAAAGCTCATGTCATCGGACAAGATAACGCTGTAGATCGAGTAGCGAAAGCGATTCGCCGAAACCGTGTTGGATTAAACAAACAGAATCGTCCAATCGGCTCCTTCTTATTTGTTGGACCAACTGGTGTAGGTAAAACAGAGCTTGCGAAACAACTTGCCTACGAACTATTCGGTTCACAAGATTCAATGATTCGTTTCGATATGTCTGAATATATGGAAAAACATAGTGTCTCTAAATTGATTGGTTCTCCTCCAGGTTATGTCGGATACGAAGAAGCTGGTCAATTAACAGAAAAAGTACGGAGAAATCCTTACAGTCTTGTCTTGTTAGATGAAGTAGAAAAAGCTCATCCAGATGTTTTGCATATGTTCTTGCAAATCTTAGATGATGGTCGATTGACAGATGCACAAGGAAGAACGGTCAGCTTTAAAGATACGATCATCATTATGACAAGTAATGCCGGAACTGGTAAAGTAGAAGCAAACGTTGGTTTTGGTGCGGCACGCGAAGGTGTTACTCGTTCTGTATTGAACCAATTAAACAACTACTTTACACCAGAATTTCTGAACCGTTTTGACGGGATCATCGAATTCAGTGCATTATCAAAAGAAAACTTGATGACAATCGTCACACTAATGCTAGACGATGTCAACCAAATGCTGGCAGCACAGCAACTTCACATCGAAGTTCCTACGAATGTCAAAGAAAAATTAGTTGACTTAGGCTATGATCCATCTATGGGTGCTCGTCCTCTTCGACGCACAATCCAAGAACAAATCGAAGATGGTATCGCTGAATTTTATCTTGATCACCCTTCTATCCATGAGTTGAAAGCAAAACTGGATAAAGATGGAAAAATCATCGTTACTTCTAAACCAGAACGTTTGGCAAAAGAATCAGCCGAAGAAACGGCTGAATAAATCCAGTTTTATAGCGTGAGACGGTATTTCTTTGAGAAATGCCGTCTCATTCTTTTTTCAGAAAAGTCAAAATACTGTTCATTTTATAAAAAAGAAATTATAATAAGAGAAACAAGCAATTAAAAATACATAAAAGAGGTGAGGGCCATGAAATTGGTAAATGTAACAAACAGTCATTCCCGTCTTGTATTAAACCAGCTTGAAAACACTGATGCCCATCTAGTCGAGGTCTACACAGCCGGAAATACCACTATTGTATACACTGAAGCCCCTGAACATAATGAAATTCTGCTGATCAATGACAAACGTAAAATCCAGCCGAAAGAAATCGAAGATGCTAAAAATTATTTCTTAGATAAAATCAAAGACGCCGTTTACCACGAGGATGAAATCAAAGTAATCGAATTGGCAGGCCTTGTTGAAATCTCGATTCCAAAACATGAATTAGGCGCTACATTAGCCGTGTAAACAAATTTTGAACATAATAATTAAAGAGCGTGGGACAAAAGTAAAGAACACTTTTGTCTCACGCTCTAAACACGTATAAACGGCGGAAGCAGAAGCAACTCCTTCGGAAATAAGCTGAAATTCACGAAAATTGCTTTTCAAATTTTTGTGAATTCCAGCTTATTTCTTGGAGTTAAACGCTTCTGTCTCAGCCTCTTTTTCTTTCTAGCTTTTTGATTTTTCTCTTTTCTTTTGTACTTTTCTCTTTTCATTTTCAGTTCTACGCGTGTCTTTATTTTTAACTTTTTCCTCTTTATGGATGATTGATCGTACTTTTTGTGCAATTTGCTCGTTTTTGTCCCAGTCTTTTACACCTAATAATCGACATAATCGTAACATCTCTTCTTTTTTCTGTTTTTTTCTTTCACGTCTTTGCCATTCTGTTTCCATGTGTCACACTCTCCTTTCTTTAATCATATGTACGCAAAATAATTTTTATATTTTTTTGATTAGACATTTCTATGATTTTAAT
>NZ_JAKZIW010000016.1:0-47455 GCF_031143325.1 Enterococcus sp. FR204
TAATGAAATAGCGGAAGAATTTTTTGAGCATAATATTCGCCAAAAATTTATCAAGTGATAAAATTGTTGTATAAAATGATTATTTCAGGAGGAGGAGTTAAATGTTTTTAGCATTAAATGAAATTATGCATTCAAAGTTACGTTATGCGTTAGTTGCAGGGGTGATGTTTTTGATCGCCTACCTGGTATTTTTTTTGACTGGGTTAGCTTATGGCTTAGCTCAAGATAATCGAACAGCAGTCGACAAGTGGGAGGCAGATTCGATTGTGCTTTCGAAAGATGCAAATTCAAATCTAGGGATGTCCATGATTACTAAGAAGATAGCAGAAGAAGTCGAAGGTGGGAAAGTGGCGTATCTTGCCCAGACACCTGGAGTCGTGACTAGTAAAGACAGTACAGAAGAAGGAAAAATCAATGTTAGCTTCTTCGGTATCGATAAAAATCAATTCATCATGCCCAATCTTGTTGAAGGAAAAGCTTTTGATAACGATGATGAGGCAGTAGGCGATATTAGTTTGAAAGAAGAATATGGTCTAGCCGTAGGAGATACAGTTAAGTTATCTGGTAGTGACAAGACGTTTAAACTAACTGGCTTTACGGATCATGCCAAATTCAATGTCTCACCAGTTCTCTATACAACCATCAATGCTTACCAAGAGATCCGCTTCGAAAAAGAAGATACAAGTGAAAATGCACGGATTAACGCAATAGTTGTCAGAGGTAAAATCAGTAATTTACCTGAAGATTTAGAACAGATCAAAATTTCTAAATTCATCAATGAATTACCTGGATATAATGCGCAAGTATTGACTTTTGGATTTATGATCGGATTTATGATCGTTATTGCGGCTATTGTGATCGGGATTTTCATTTATGTACTGACGATGCAAAAGATTAATATCTTTGGTGTAATGAAAGCACAAGGGATCACAGGAGGATTTATTGCGCGTTCTGTAGTGGCACAAACATTCATTTTATCATTTGTTGGTATTCTTCTTGGTCTATTAGGAACAGTGGGAACATCCCTTGTTCTACCTGATGCGGTTCCATTCCAAAGCAATTGGCTGTTTTTTGGCGTCATTAGCTTGTTGATGTTAGTAGTAGCTGTGTTAGGCGCACTATTTTCTGTTCGGACAATCGTAAAAATCGATCCGTTGAAGGCAATTGGATAAGAAGGAGGAAGAGCATGAAAGCAATAGAATTTAAAGAAGTAGAAAAAAGTTTCCAAGATGGCGACCAAGTAGTTAAAGCATTGAAAGAAACAACCATGAGTATCGATAAAGGGGAATTTGTTGCAATCATCGGTCCTTCTGGTTCAGGTAAAAGTACTTTTTTGACTTTGGCAGGCGGATTGCAGACGCCTAGCAGTGGCTCTGTATTTATCAATGATCAAGAATTCAGTAATCAAAAAGAAAGTGAACGCGTTAAACTACGTTTTAAAGAAATTGGCTTTATTTTGCAAGCTTCCAATCTGGTTCCTTTTCTGACAGTAAAAAAGCAGTTATTATTAGTAGATAAGATCAAACATGAACATCGTCAAAAAGAAGCAAACGAATTATTTGAGCAGCTTGGCGTGGATAAGTTGATCAACAAGTATCCAGAAGAACTATCTGGTGGAGAACGGCAAAGGGTCGCAATCGCTCGTGCATTGTACAATGATCCGTCCATTATTCTAGCAGATGAACCAACTGCTAGTTTGGATTCAGAAAAGGCACGAGAAGTAGTCGATATCTTGACAAAAGAATCAAAAGACAAAAATAAAGCAACGATCATGGTTACTCACGATACACGGCTGATTGACAAATGCGATAGAATATTTATGATGGAAGATGGTGTATTGAAAGAAAAAGAATAACCAAAAAGCAGGTGGAAAAATGATCCATCGATACAACAAAGATACACAGCAAAAAATTTTGAAAGAAGCGACTGACTTGTTTATGTCCAAGGGATATCTCGGCACTTCAACAAGAGAGATCGCACAAAAAGTTGGGATCACCCAGCCCAATCTCTATCATTATTTCGGTGATAAAGAAAAACTATATACGGCAGTTTTAGAAAACCACTTAAAAGATGTTGGAAAAGCTTTGAGAGAAATCGTTCAAACAAGCGAAACGGGATTTCAAGTGACCTTGACAAAAATGGCGCAGTTTTTGATTGAGACACATCTGGTCGATTTGTTTCTGATGCTTCACGATCTTGAAAGCAATCTTTCAAAGGAAACAAGAGATCATCTTTTCTTTCTATGGAAGAAAAATTATCGTGAACCTTTTGAAGAAATCTTTTCAGCAAACCAATCTGTGCTAAGAAATGGGATTTCAAAAGAAATCGCAGCAAGGCATTTTTTCTTAGTGTTAGCACCTTACATCACTCGGTCGAAAAGACCTGTGGAAGAACCGCTAAATGTGGCGCAATTGATCGATTTATATTTGAATGGTGTATTAGGAGAAGCGTAAAGCTGTTATATAGGGAGAAAAATAGTTAGATGAAGAAGCAAGATATGACGAAGATCGTTATATCTTGTTTCTTTTACATAGGTAGTTTTTCATAAATACAAATTTGTTATTCTCTCATGATTATCAGGGTATATTTTTATTTATTATGTCGGTGTTCCAGGAAGTGTTTTAATTTAATAACGAAGAAATTAATTGTTTGTAGAATGAAGGAAACTATTTATTGGGTAGATGAATCACCACGAATAGTCAAAGGAGATTTCAGGATATGCCAAAAATGAAAAAAATCATTTTAGCAGTAATATTATTTTCTACGGTTATATCTTTTACAGCCCCTTTTTTGCGTACTTAAGCTGATTTTAAGTTTTGACCCTTAGTCTGGATCTACGAGGTGAGAGTCAAGAATGAAAAAAATAATTGGAGCTTTTGTATTTGCAATCATTATCATTATTATCTGTTTTCAAATAGATGTTTTTGGTCAAAAAAAGATAGTTGGACAAACGGTCAGCAGTACGAACAGTACGGTTACAAAGACAAAGGAATCATTTGATGACACAGAACAAGAGACATTAATCAAAATCGGAAAAAATGACCGTACACTATATACAGATGACTCGCTAACTACCCCACTTGCAACTATAAACGGCGGAGAGCTGGCGGAGTTTCTTTCTGAAACAAAAAATGCTTATCAGATCAAGACAAATGATGGCTATACTGGATATTTAGCCCTCGAAGATGGAACCAAAGTCACAAAGAATATACAAACAAAACCGGAAGAGCTATCTGATGCAGTGATTGTATTAGATCCTGGGCATGGCGGAAATGATACTGGGGCATTAAGCAATGATGAACAAACAGAAGAAAAAGATATAACATTAAGTACAGCCATAAAAGTAAAAAAGGCGCTAGAGGATGCTGGAGCAACGGTTTATTTGACCCATACTACAGATGAATTAGTACAGCTTGGAGATATATGCGACTACAGTGAAGAAAAAAAGGCAGATGTCTTTATCAGTTTACACGCAGACTCTACGGAATATGCGAATGAAGCAACTGGAATCACGACATATTATTACTATGGACAAGAGGAAACATTAGCACAGACAATTGCTGACTCCTTCACTGATCTGCCTCTGGATTCAAGAGGAATCTCCACTGGGAACTATCAAGTTCTTCGAGAAAATCTTCAACCTTCTATTTTAATCGAGATGGGTTATATGAATAATGATAGTGATTTAAAGGAATTAGTAACAGACAGTTATCAGCAGCAGATTGCTGCAAGTTTGACACAAGCATTGACCACTTATTTTCAGTAATAAATAAGCCCAGCCAAACAAAAATAGCTCTTCATATTTTTCGTTTGGCCGGGCTTATTATCGCAGATGCAAGCTTTTGAACACCGTTTAAGGAAGAGGTTGTGAGCCTGCCGTTTAACTCCGCGTCACAAGGAGCAATTTCAAAAAACAGCTTCTCATGTTTGATGACTATTGTGACTTGTGACCGAGGAGTTGGCATGAGAACACCGTTTAAGAAAAAGGTTGTGAAATCAACGTTTTGTTCTGAGTATTAGAGAAACAAACGGAAAAATAGTTCCTCATATTTTGCCGTTTTTTGAGCTAATACCGAGGATCAGATGATTGAACACCGTTTATTCGGAACAAGGGACTGTGACATGACTTTTGTCACAGTTCCATTATTTTTTTAGTAGCTTCAAAGCTTTTTCTGTATTGGCAAAATGAAGTTTGGCATATTTTTCAAGCATAGGCATGCCGCCTTTCTCCAATAGTTTTGCCGCTACTTGGTCAGATTTCGTTCCAGCTCCTGACGGAAGGGTGATTCCAGATTCAGCTGATGCTTTGTCTAACTCTTCCAAAAAGCTGGCACGACTGATGATAGAAGCAGCAGCAACAGCTAAATGATATTGTTCTCCTTTAGTAACGAAGTACAGTTTTTCTTGTAATTGATTTTTTTCTAAACGCGCATATTTTTTAAAATTTGCTTCTGGCGTAAACTGATCGATCAAAATCGCTTCTGGTTTTTCTGGTGCGATTTTTTTTAACAATAGATGGATCGCTTGATTGTGCAAAGCGACTTTCATCCGAACGGCATTGTATTTTGGCTGGATCTCATTGTATTTTTCTGGAGATAAGACAAGCAGTTTATAGGGGATGGTTTTTTTTAAGATGTCAGCAAGCTGGATGATTTGGCTATCTTTTAACTCTTTTGAATCTCTAACACCAAGTTTACGTAATTCTGCAAGCTGATCACGTTTCACATAAGCAGCACATACTGTTAGCGGACCGAAATAGCTGCCATTTCCGACCTCATCACTACCTAAAACGGATAATTGACTGATATTTTTTGGCAAAGAAGAGGCTGTTTTTGCTGGCTTGGCTTGTTTATCCTGTGCCCCCCCCCATTTATCAGCTTCTATTGCTGCATTCGCACCTTGAAACATCACTTTTCCGGATGTATAAGCGGTAATGGTCGTCCCGTCTTTTTTTGCAGCAAAGCTAGTATAAGGAATCTGTTTATTTAACAAATAAGAGCGATAGTATGCTTTCATTTGACTAAGTTGGTCGTTTGTTGCTTTGATAATGACGTTGCTCATAAAATTCTCCTCGTTTTTATACATAAAACTATACCGCAACTCACGACTTTTCGTTTTCTAAGAGATTGCGAGACATAGCATTTTTTTAAAGTTTATCATATAATAGTTAAGTATGTGAAAAATATTTGTGGAGAACGGTGAAAGAACCAACTTCATGGTACACTAAATAAAACTTTCATCAAATAGGAGGAAATGATTCGTATGGCGCACGAAAAAACACGCTACAAAGCAGTGATTGCCAACCAAACATATACTATTATCGGACGGGAAACCAAGCATCATATGGATATCGTAACGAAGCTGATCAATGAACAGTTAGCAGAATTGAAACAATTATCACCACAAATGGATAATGAACAAGCAGCAATCTTGATGGCTGTCAATGCGCTTTCGGATCAATTGAAGAAACAAGAAAGAATCTTGGAGCTGGAAGAAGAAACAGCAGAATTAAAGAAAAAAATGATCAAATTTACAGAGCTTGAAAATCGTGTGAAACGCATTGAAGCAATCGAGAACGAAGCTCGGGAAGTATTGAAAGAAAATGGTCAAGCAGATCATACCATTAAAAATCATGTGGAAGCACAACAGATTTTAAACGAGAAACGAAAAGGACAAATTAAACAAAAATCTTCTAATTAAGATCCTTTTATCAAAATAAGAAAAATTTAAAAAAGTTAGAAGAGAAAGGAACGTAGCATGCTGAGTTTGCTGATTTTATTTTTATTGCTAATTGCGTTTTTTTCTGGAGCACGTCGCGGGTTTGCTTTGCAAATCATATTCGCGATTGGATATGTATTGTCATTTATTGCTGCCCAGCATTTTTACAAACCATTAGCAAGTCATTTGGAATTATACATTCCATACCCAGCTGTCACCCCAACATCAAAGTTAGCATTTTTTGATCAGGTATTTGCCTTTCATCTAGATGAAGCTTTTTATGCAGGAACTGCTTTTCTGATTATTTTGCTAATTGGCTGGCTGCTTACCCGATTTGTGGGGGTTTTTGTCCATGGATTGACGTATGTGCCGATCTTGAGACAGGTAGACTGGATTGCAGGAGGCATCCTGTCACTAATCATGGCTTACGTTACTATATTTTTGATTTTGCAGTTACTTGCCTTTGTTCCATTAGATGTGGTCCAAAATCAATTCGGCGAGCATAGTTTCGCTCGTTTTATCGTTGAGAGAACGCCATTTCTTACCAACAAGATGTATGAGCTTTGGGTAACGAATATTTTGAATTAAGGAAAATAGTGCTGGAAAATATTTCGTTTTTTGTACAGAGTAGTTTATTTAAGAAGGCTGCGTAGCGTATGTCCGGCACAGCTCTTTTTTCATAGTGAAAGATAAGGTGATAAAATGAATAACCGAATCCTTGAAACATTGGAATTTGAAAAAGTCAAACAGATGGTCAGACAATTTGTAGTGACTGCACAAGGAAAAGAAGAACTGGCAGAATTGGTACCAGTGAGTGAGAAACAAACGATCACAAACTGGCTTCAAGAAACTGAGGATGGATTGAAAGTGCAACGTCTGCGAGGCGGGATCCCTATACCTAAACTTGAAAATATCCGTCCCCATATGAAACGGATTGAGATCGGAGCAGACTTGAATGGAGTGGAGCTTGCACAAGTTTCCAGAGTATTGTCTACGACAAGCGAATTGAATCGTTTCATTAATGATCTTTCTGACAGTGAAATCGAATTTGCACGTTTGTATATGTGGGCAGATCAGTTAGTCACGATCCCTGTTTTGAGCCGCCGTTTAAAGGAAGCAATCGATGAAGACGGACGCGTGACTGATGACGCTTCTCCTGAGTTAAAGAGCATAAGACAGAACATTCGGCGAAGTGAACAAGCTGTTCGTGAACAGTTAGATGGGATCGTCCGTGGGAAAAATGCAAAGTATTTAAGTGATGCGATCATCACCATGCGAAATGACCGCTACGTTATCCCAGTCAAACAAGAATACCGCGGTGTATTTGGCGGTGTAGTCCACGATCAAAGTGCTTCAGGACAGACTTTATTTATTGAACCAAAACAAGTGGTGGATTTGAATAATCGTTTGCGTCAATACCAAATCGCTGAACGAAATGAGATTCAACGTATTTTAAGTGAACTTTCTGCTGAACTTGTTCCCCATCGTCAAGAAATCATCCACAATGCTTATGTGATTGGTAAAATGGATCTGATGAATGCAAAAGCACGATTTGGTAAAGAAGTAAAAGCCATCGTGCCGGGAATCAGTGAAGACAATCATGTCGTCTTGAAACAAGCAAGACATCCACTGATCGATCAGGAAAAAGTAGTTTCTAATGACATCACAATCGGAAAAGACTATCAAGCCATCGTCATTACAGGACCTAACACAGGTGGGAAAACGATCACGTTGAAGACTTTAGGTCTGTTACAACTGATGGGGCAAGCAGGATTACCGATTCCTGCAGGTGAAGAAAGTCAAATCGGTATTTTTGAGGAAGTATTTGCAGATATAGGAGACGAACAGTCGATTGAGCAAAGTCTATCGACCTTTTCTTCTCATATGACGAACACTGTAGATATTTTATCAAAAGTCAATGAAAAAAGTCTGGTATTGTTTGACGAGCTCGGTGCAGGAACAGATCCGCAAGAAGGTACTGCTCTAGCAATCGCAATCTTAGATGATCTTGGTAAAAAGTCTGCCTATGTGATGGCAACAACGCATTATCCTGAATTGAAAGTTTATGGATACAATCGTTCAAATACGATTAATGCCAGCATGGAGTTTGATGTGGATACATTAAGTCCAACGTATCGTTTGCTGATTGGCGTTCCTGGACGAAGCAATGCGTTTGAAATCTCTAGCCGATTAGGTCTTGATACAGAAGTTATTGATGAAGCGAAGCAGTTGATGAATGATGAGAGCCAAGATTTAAACGAAATGATCACAGATTTAGAGAATCGCCGGAAAATGGCAGAGACCGAATATCTGGAAATGCGTCATTTTGTTTCTGAGGCACAAGAACTTCACGATGATTTGAAAGAAGCTTACAGCTATTTCTTTGAAGAACGTGAAAAAGAAATGGAAAAAGCAAAGAAAAAAGCAAACGAAGTCGTGTCAGAGGCGGAAGAAAAAGCAGAAAAAATCATTGCTGATATTCGTAAAATGCAACAGCAGATTGGGCAAGGAAATGTGAAAGAGCATCAGTTGATCGATGCAAAGACCCAATTAGCAAATCTACATCAAGAAGAAACTTTGAAGAAAAATAAAGTATTGAAGAAGGCGAAAGAACAAAAAACGTTGAAACCGGGAGACGAAGTGTTGGTTACGACTTACGGCCAAAGAGGGACGCTTTTACGTAAAAACGGGAATCAGTGGCAAGTAGAAATCGGTATATTAAAAATGAATGTGTCCGAAGACGAGCTGACGCCTGTTGCTCCTCAAAAAGAGCCGACACAACGAGTTATCCATGCTGTACGATCTGAATCTAGTAGTCACGTGCCGAATCAATTGGACCTTCGAGGAAAACGATACGAAGAAGCGCTAAGTGAGGTAGATCAATATTTGGATTCTGCCATTCTAGCTGGTTATCCTCAAGTGACTATTGTCCACGGAAAAGGAACAGGCGCACTTCGCAAGGGAATTACTGATTATCTTAAAAACCATCGGAGCGTCAAAAGCTTTGAGTTTGCACCGGCAAACCAAGGCGGAAATGGTGCGACAATTGTTAAATTTAAGTAAAGCTTACTAAAGGTAAGCAGATGGTTCGCTATCCAAGTATAGAAATGCTATACTAGTCATAGATTTTAAAAATGGAGGTCTTTGATATGTCACAAGTAATTACAGATAAGACATTTAATGAAGAAACAGATAAAGGACTTGTATTGATTGATTTTTGGGCAACTTGGTGTGGTCCGTGTCGTATGCAAGCACCGATTTTGGATCAGTTGGAACAAGAATATGATGAAGAAGAATTCAGAATTGCTAAAATGGATGTGGATGAAAATCCAGAAACTCCTCAACAATTCGGTATCATGAGCATTCCAACATTAATGTTGAAAAAAGATGGTCAAGTAGTAGAAAAAGCTGTTGGTGTTCATTCAAAAGAACAACTACGTCAAATGATCGATCAATATTTATAAAAACTTACAGCAAAAATAAGCTGAGGGTGGGACTGAATCCAGTTCCGTCCTCGGTTTTTTTGCGGTTGAGTTAAGGTTATTCAAATTAATATTTTTTGAGTATAATTACGTTGTCAGGCTGGATTGTTTTTTTGACAGACATGCTATAATAACTTTAATTGAATATGAAGGGGAGTACCAGATGAACGAACGAATCAAAAACAAATTAGCTTTACTTCCTGATCAGCCCGGCTGTTACTTGATGAAAGATAAAAATGGAACGATCATTTATGTCGGCAAAGCCAAAATATTAAAAAATCGTGTCCGCTCATATTTTACTGGCAGCCATAATACGAAAACGGAACGGCTTGTTAGTGAAATCGAAGACTTTGAATACATCGTTACAGAATCGAATATCGAAGCATTGCTCTTAGAGATCAATCTGATAAAGAAAAATGATCCTAAATACAACATTATGTTAAAGGATGATAAAACCTATCCTTTCCTTAAGATAACGAATGAAAAATATCCCCGTTTGGTGATTACTCGTAAGGTACTAAAAGACAAAGCACTGTATTTTGGACCATATCCCGATGTCGGTGCGGCGAATGAGACAAAGAAGATCCTCGATCGATTATTTCCTCTGAGAAAATGCAAACCTAGTCAGACGAAGGAGCCTTGTCTTTACTATCATTTGGGACAATGTCTGTGTCCTTATTATTTCGACGTAGATCCGAAAGTCTATGCGAAAATCGTTGATGAAGTGAAAAACTTTTTAAACGGAGGACACGAAAAAATCGAGTCAGAGATCCATCAGAAAATGGAAAAAGCTGCTGAAAACATGGAGTTTGAAAAAGCTGCAGAATACCGAGACCAGATCCGTGCCATTGAGACAATCATGACTCGCCAAAAAATGACAAATACTGATTTACTGGATCGAGATGTATTTGGTTATGCGATTGACAAAGGATGGATGTGTGTCCAAGTGTTTTTCGTAAGACAAGGAAAGCTAATTGAACGAGATGTTTCAATGTTTCCTTTCTATAACGAAGCAGAAGAAGATTTCTTGACTTACCTCGGTCAGTTTTATCAGGAAAATGAGCATTTCATTCCTAAAGAAGTCTTGATTCCTGATACGATCGACAAGCCCAGTGTAGAAGCTTTGTTAGCTACGAAAGTGCTGCAACCAAAACGAGGAGAAAAGAAAAAATTAGTTGAATTGGCGAATAAGAATGCCTCAGTTGCTTTGAATGAACGGTTTGATCTGATTGCCAGAAAACAGGAACGGACGATCGGAGCAGTTGAACGTTTAGGAAACGCGATGAATATCCCGACCCCAATACGTATCGAGTCTTTTGATAACTCTAATATCATGGGGACGAATCCTGTGGCTGCGATGGTCGTATTCATTGATGGAAAACCGGCAAGAAAAGAATATCGGAAATATAAAATAAAAACAGTCAACGGACCGGATGATTATGCATCAATGAGAGAAGTCATCTATCGCAGATATTCACGAGTGATTCGCGAAGGGTTGCCTTTACCTGATTTGATCTTGATCGATGGAGGAAAAGGACAAGTAGATGTGGCAAAAGATGTCTTAGAAAATCAATTAGGAATCGATATTCCTATTGCTGGCATGGCAAAAAACGATAAACATAAAACAAATGAGTTGCTATTCGGTACAGATTTGGCTGTAGTACCGCTTGAGCGAAATTCACCAGAGTTTTTCTTACTCCAGCGAATCCAAGATGAAGTCCATCGATTCGCAATCACTTTCCATCGGCAGCTACGCAGTAAAAACAGTTTTGCTTCCCGATTAGATGAAATTGAAGGGTTAGGACCAAAACGAAAAAAAATGCTGCTTAAAGAGTTCAAATCGTTGAAAAATATCACAGCAGCCACGACAGAAGAATTACAAGAAATCGGACTGCCGAAAAATGTCGCACAAAACGTATTTGATAAATTACATCAGGAATGAGGAAAGGGCACTTTACAAAGAAAGTAAAGTGTCCTATCATTTTATGTACAACAAAAAGAGCGTTTACGTTTTGTTGGTAAATAATAAATCGCTTACGTCTGGTGTCTAAGGATATATGTGATTTCTTGAAGAAGGAGTGAAGAAATGTTAGAAGTAAAGGATCTTGTTAAAACTTTTGGGAACTACACAGCTGTCGATCATGTCTCTTTCCAAATCCCCGATGGAAAAATCATGGGGCTAATTGGCCAAAACGGGGCTGGGAAGACAACGACTTTTCGTTTGATCTTGGATTTTTTGACACAAGACCAAGGAGAAGTGTTATGGAATGGCCATCATCTTGGGGAGAAAGATTATGATGTCATCGGTTATCTTCCGGAGGAACGGGGACTTTATCCGAAAGTAACGATTCAAGACCAACTGCTTTATTTTGCAGAACTTAGAGGGAAATCAAGAAAAGAGATTGAACCAAAAATCGATTTTTGGATGGAAAAATTTCAGGTAAAAGGGAAAAAGACGGATAAAGTAAAATCTTTGTCTAAAGGAAATCAGCAAAAAGTCCAGCTGATCGCCACGTTAATCCATGAACCTAAATTGATCATTTTGGATGAGCCATTCAGCGGGTTAGATCCGGTAAATGCTGAATTGCTAAAAGATGGAATATTGGAATTGAAAAAACATGGTTCATGTGTCATTTTTTCTAGCCACAATATGGATAATGTAGAAAAAATCTGCGATCATTTGATCATGTTGCGAAACGGAAAAATGGTTTTGAATGGAAAAGTACATGAGATTCGTGAATCATTTGGCCGTACGAAGTTATTCTTGGAATCTGGTTTAAGCCAACAGGAAGTAGAAGAAATCGAAGGCGTGAAAAAAGTGATCCTTCATGAAGACAATACGTTAGAGATTACCTTAGAAGATCCTGAAGCTGGGAAAGAAATCTTTACTCGTGCGACTCAGTTCGGCTACATTCCTATGTTTAACCAGCAACCGCCAACTTTGGAAGAGATTTTCAAATTGAAAGCAGGTGAAATCGATGCGTAAGTTTTGGATTATTACCAAAGATGTCTATTTAAAAAATGTTAAGTCGATTTCTTTCTTGATCATGATATTAGTCCCTTTTATCATGCTGGGTATCATTTATGTAGCAGGAAACTTTGCTCAACAAAATAGTGATGTCAATAAAATCGGCGTATTGGCTGATAGTGAGCAAATCAGTCAGCAAATGAGCCAAGTCAAAACAGATGATTTTGAGTTCAAAGCAGTTGATTCTGAAGAAAAAGCACAAAAAGAGCTTTCGGAAGAAAAAATCGATGCGTATTTAGTAGTCTCAACTGAGAATGATAAGATAAATGGGATGCTTTATAGCGAAAATTCATTAGGACAAAGTACACAACTACTGATACAACAACAACTGACTGGCTTGCAATCGATGCTTCGAGCAAGTCAATTAGGCATTTCACCAGAAGAAGTAGCTAGCTTGAGCCAACAAGCAAGTTTGACTCGACAAAAAGTCAATTTTGATTCAAAAGGAAAAATGACAGTCGGAGAAGATAACTCGACAGTCCAATATGTCGTAAGTTATGTAGCAACGATTGTCTTGTTCATTATTATTTTGACGTATGCGCAGATCATTGCACAAGAGATCGCTTCTGAAAAAGGCACGCGGATCATGGAAGTGATCCTGTCCAGTACGACTGCACAAAAGCATTTTTACGGAAAACTAACAGGTGTTTTACTTGTTGCATTAACGCAAATGGCATTATACGGTATTATTTTTGGTATAGGATACAGTCAATTCAAAGATATGGAAATGGTCAAAAATATATTAGACGGTATCTCATTGGATAACTTGATTGGACCATTCTTGTGGTATTCTCTTCTATTCATGATCTTTGGCATTTTGATTTTTTCTGTTTTAGCAGCTTTATGTGGCTCTTTGGTCAACAAAGCAGAAGATACAGCAAAAGCAATTTTGCCAGTGACTTATCTATCTCTAGGCGGATATATGCTTGGATTGATACTAGGAGCTTCAGATCCAAACAATATCGTTATTCGGATCACTTCGTATATTCCATTCTTATCTTCATATATTATGCCGGTTCGCTTAGCAAATGAGACAGTCGGTATGGGTGGAGCATTGATTTCCTTGTTGGTACTTGTAGCCGTAACATTCTTATTGATGATCTTGTCTGCAAACATGTACAAATCGAATGTACTCGTTTATAGCGAAGGCGGATTATGGAGTTCATTAAAACAATCGATTTCAATTATGAGGAATGAACGAAAAAAAGCATAAAACAATCCTAAAATACAGAAGGAAGCTGGACATCTATTGTTCCCAGCTTCTTTTTGTATAGACCTATTTTATTTATTTTACTATATTGGATATATATTCATTGAAAATAGTGTATAACAACTTTATAATATTGAGTATACCAATTTTTGGAGGCGTTTTAATGGACCGTTATTTAGATTTACTTTCAGAAAAATTCCCCTCAACGGAAGATGTCATCACGGAAATCATCAATCTCGAAGCAATTTTGCAGCTTCCAAAAGGAACAGAGTTATTTTTGAGTGATATACATGGCGAATTTCCTGCTTTTGATCATATTCTGCGTATCGGTTCAGGAAATCTTAAAGAAAAGATCAAAGACCTTTTTTCTGAACAAATGACGGAAACGGATATCAGCCAATTCACTATTTTTACGGCTTATCCAGAATATGCATTAACGACTGATTGGTACAAAGAACAAGATAAATCGCAGCTGATCCATCATTTGATCGATCTTTTACGGTTTACGACAGTCAAATATACCCGGTCAAAAGTTCGAAAAGGATTGCCGAAAGAATATAGCTATATCATTGAGGAACTCTTGTATATCGATGACCGTATCAATGGAAAAAAAGACTATGTAAAAAAAATCATTGAACAACTTGTTTTGATGAAGGAAGAAGAAAAATTTTTAACGAAACTTGCACAGACGATCCAAAAATCTGTCATCGATCATTTGCATATCGTTGGAGATATTTTTGACCGAGGAACTCAAGCAGCAAAAGTGATGGATCGAATCATGGATTTTTCTTCTGTAGATATCCAATGGGGAAATCATGATATTTTGTGGATTGGTGCGTATTGCGGCTCTGAGGCATGTTTACTGACACTTTTACGGATTGCAGCACGCTATAATTATTTATTTGAATTAGAGAAAGAATATGGGTTGAATTTACGTCCATTGTTTTCTTTTGCTCATCAAACTTATCAGAAGAATCCAGTATTTGCGCCTAAAAACAGTAAAGATCTATCCGAAAGAGAGCAAGAAGAATTAGAAAAGATCCATCAGGCACTTTCTATCCTTCAATTCAAATCAGAACATCAGTTATTGGATCGTCGACCTGAATTTAAAATGGACGATCGTAAATTGCTGGAAAAAATCGACTATGAAGCATCAACGGTTGATTTAGAAGGTCAGCTCTATGAGTTGAAAGGAACTTGTTTTCAAACGATCCAGCCAGATGATCCAAAAAAATTCTTGGAAGAGGAACAAAAAGTGATTGATAGTTTGATGTATTCATTCCAGCACTCTTTGAGAATGCAAAAACATATGACGTTTTTGATCGAAAAAGGGGGAATGTATCTCACGAACAATCAGCATGTGCTGTTTCATGGCTGTATACCTGTAGACGAGAAGGGACAGCTCTTAGCATTTGAATTAGACGAATCTTATCGCGGAAAAGAACTGCTGGGCTTTTTTGAAAAACAGATAACTGAAAGCGCAAAAGATCTGACTGCAAAAGAAGATTTAGCAACCGATTTGATTTGGTATGCGTGGAGTGGGCCATTTTCGCCTTTATTCGGTAAGAGTAAAATGGCGACTTTTGAACGTTATTTTCTCACAGAGCCTCATACGCACATCGAGAAAAGCAATCCTTATTATCACTTGCGAGATGAAGAGTGGTTCAGTGAAAAAATTTTAGCAGAATTCGACACAAAAGAAGAAGGGTCAGCAATCATTAATGGGCACACGCCAGTAAAAGTAAAAAAAGGGGAGTCACCGATCAAAGCAAATGGAAAAGTATTTGTCATTGACGGAGGTTTATCCAAAGCTTATCAAAAAACGACAGGAATTGCCGGTTATTCACTATTATGCAATTCTTATGGTTTCCAAATCGTGACACATTATCCGTTTTTGCCTATTGAACAACAATTTGCAAAAAAATCCGACCAAACAAATGTGAAAAAAGTAATCGAACAGCAACTACCACGCAAACTCAATCGTGATACAACAAAAGGTATGGAACTGCAACAGCAGATTACCCAGCTCAAAAGGCTGTTGGACTATCGAAAGGACGATTGAGAAGAATTCCAGTGAACATTGTTCCATAGACTGGAGACTGAGACAAAAGTCGTGTTGCAGTCTCTTTTTCCAGATAAACGGTGTTCTTCTGCCAACTCCTCGGTCACAAGTCATAATATCAAACAAACATGAGAAGCTGTTTTTTGAAATTGCTCCTTGTGACTCAGAGTTGAACGGCAGGCTCACGACCTCTTGGTATAAACGGTGTTCAATCAGCTGACCCTCGATATTAGCTCAAAAAACGGTAAAATATGAGAAGCTATTTTTCCGTTTTGTTTCTCTAATACTTAGGTCAAGGCACTGATTTCACAACCTCTTCCTTAAACGGTGTTCAAAAGCCAGTTTCTCGGTATTAAGCCAAGTTTATGCAAAAATGTGAAAAGCCATTTTCACAAAATTTTTCTTAATACTCGAAACTAAACAGCTTTTTCACAACCCCTCAGAAAGTCTATTAAAATTCATTCACAAAGAAATCGA
This sequence comes from Enterococcus sp. FR204, assembly GCF_031143325.1. Taxonomy (NCBI): domain Bacteria; kingdom Bacillati; phylum Bacillota; class Bacilli; order Lactobacillales; family Enterococcaceae; genus Enterococcus; species Enterococcus sp. FR204. The sequence goes on from NZ_JAKZIW010000016.1 coordinate 15,978, forward strand.
ATAAGCGCTGTTCAGATGGATGTACACGGTGGGTAAGTTCCGGATGCCATTGAACACCGAGGATTTTATGCATATCATCTTTGCTTTGAACCGCTTCAACGAGTCCATCGTTAGAAAAAGCGATGGCTTTTAATAAAGGTGAAAGATCTTTGACTGCCTGATGATGGTAAGAATTCACAAAATATGGATCGGGGAGAAGGTTGCTTAATAAACTGTCTGAAACAATCTTGACTTCGTGAGTCGTAAATTGCGGGGCAGTGGGCTGTTGTTCATGTTTTACTGACCACTTTGGATATAATGAAAGATCTTGATAAAGTGTACCTTCCAAAACGACATTCAATAGTTGGAGTCCCCGGCAGACTGCAAAAATTGGTTTTCTTTGTTTCAATGCTTCCAAGATCAGTGCCTGTTCAAATTGGTCTCGTTGAATATTTGTTTCCGTTAGCTTTGGATGAGGATCTTCCATGTAAAGTTGTGGACTGACATCTTGACCACCTGCAAGAATAAGTTTGTCGATTTGTCCAATCAGTTGAGGAGCTGAATCTGGAGACATGACTGGCAGAATAAGAGGCAATCCTTGAGCATCTAAAACTGCATCCACGAATCCTTGCGGTGTATAGCTCACTTGATTTCCTTGGAAAGTATCTGTTGCTCGAATCAGTTGATTTCCGGCAATGCCGATGATTGGTTTCATTTGTATTCCCCCTAAAGTAGACTTATTGTAACAAGGATTTAAAAAAAATTAAACTATGTAAGACTTGCCCCTATACTTATCTGTTCTTGCTGTGTTACTATCTGTAAAGAGAAATTTCGTGTGAAATTCATGACGATAGTTGAAAATATTGCTTAATTTGTTATAATAAAAAGTAAGCAGAAATAAAAAGGTTGGGCGTAAGCTTCAAGGATCTAGTTCTTCAAGGGGTGAGAAGGACATTTTATTGAAGGGGCCTGCCTATACTAAGTTATCTTTAGAGGTACATACTTTCAATGAAAAAAGAAAGCATGTACCTCTTTTTTAAATCGAAAGGAAGTGAAGCAAGTGTTAGAAGCTTTGGAACAAATCCGAAAAGCAGAAGAAGAAAATGAAAAGCGTGCTCAAACACTGCGGCAGCAGCTGAAGATCTATGCAACAGAAAAAGAGCAGGAATTGGAAACGATCCAAACAAACTATCGACAACAACTAAAACAGTTGGTGGAAGAAAAAGAACAATTCGAAATACAAGAATTAGAAAAAGAAAAAATGAAATTGAAAGCAGAAGCAGACAAGGTGCAAGCAACTTTGAAAGATCAATATCAAAAGCATCAGAGTCAAGCGATCGGTGCGATCATTGAAAGGGTGAAAGAAACTTATGGCCGTCACTAAGATGGAAAAAGTGACCCTCATTTCAGATAAAAGAAATCAGGAGAGGATTTTACAAGCAGTACAAGGAATCCAAAACGTTGAAATCCGGGATCTGTATCAAAATAGAACAAACAACCAGTGGGTGGAGAAGTATTTTCCAGATACCACGATTATTGATAAAGAAGCAAAATTAAGCGCTTTAGGTAATCGGTTGAAAGACATCCAAGAAGCTATCCAATTCATACAACACCACGGCGATAGCCGTCAAAAGAAACTCCATTTGAAACGTCAAGAACTTTCCTTACAAGATTTGGAAGCCAATTATTCCGAAGAAAATTTCATAAATAAATTGAAAGAAGTCCTTGATTTAAAAGAAAAGTGGGAACAACTAACTGAAGAACGTGATCGTTTAGAAGAAGAGGAAGAATGGCTTCTTCATTGGCAACAGCTGGATATTGCTCCAAGTATGTATGCAAGTAAGACGACCATTTTTGAGATGGGGACTGTGAGTGCAGCAAATTTTGAAAGTTTCAAGGAAGAACTGAGTAAGCTTGATGACGTTTATATGGAAGAAATAGATTATACGCCAAAACAAGTTTATCTTTCGTATGTTGCTTTAAAAAAATCAGTTGCTGTTATAGAAGAAATTGCTGGGAAATACGGGTTCAATAAAGAAACGTATCCTTATGAACAAAATCCTAAAGAAAAACTGCAAGAGACCAAGCAGCAATTATCCATTGTTCACGAGCAGCAAAAGAAGATAACGACAGCGTTAGGTCAGTGCAGTGGCTATATCCAAGAATTTGAATGGGTAGAAGAAGTCACACTTGCCGTTGCAGAACGAGAAAAAATAAAAGAACGGTTTATCCATGCGACTTATCTGATCGTTTTGCAAGGTTGGGTAGATGCAGAAGAAAAACAGAATTTGCTGCATGTGTTAAACGAAACCGTATCAGAAGAAGATATATACGTCAGTTTCGAAACACCAAACTCAGAAGAGATTCAGCAGGAAGTCCCTACTAAATTGAAAAACCATCCGCTTGTCGAACCTTTTGAATTGCTGACTGAAATGTACAGTCTGCCAAAATATGAAGAAGTAGATCCAACACCTTGGATGACACCATTTTATCTTGTCTTCTTCGGGATGATGGTCGCAGATGTTGGTTACGGATTGCTGATGCTCATTGGGACAATACTAGCTCAAAAACTACTTGTTCTACCACGCGGGATGAAACGTTTCGTAAAATTCTTTGAGATTCTCTCGATACCATCGATCATCTGGGGATTGATCTACAGTTCATTTTTCGGACAGGCATTACCAAAAGAACTGTTTGGCATCCGCTTGCCTTTCCCAATCCTATCTACGACGGATGACGTCAATACGATTTTGATTTTATCCGTGATTTTCGGTCTGATACAGATTTTGGTTGGATTATTTGTGGCAGCAAAGGAAAATATCAGGAGAAAAGATTACTTGAGTGCTGTCAGTGATGGATTTGCCTGGCAAGGGATCCTAATTGGGATCGTTATTGCGTTGGTTGGTGCCATGTTGATAAAAAATACAGCATTTGTTTACCTTGGCGCTGGGCTATCGATCATTGCTGCCTTATGTATCTTGATCGTTCCGATTATCCAAACGCCGTCTAAAGTCAAAGGTGCTGCCAAAGGTGCGTATAATCTTTACGGACTGACCGGCTATATCGGTGATTTAGTCAGTTATACACGTTTGATGGCATTGGGTATTTCAGGCGGAAGTATTGGAGCGGCATTCAATATGCTAGTTGCTTTCATGCCGCCAGCTGCTCGATTCAGTGTAGGGATCCTTTTGATCATCGCTTTACACGCACTGAATATGTTTTTGACACTGCTAAGTGCCTATGTCCATGGCGCACGATTGCAGTATGTCGAATTTTTTGGGAAGTTTTATACAGGAGGCGGACGTGCCTTTGATCCGCTGAAAACGGCGGAAAAATACGTCAACATCAATCACAAGAAAAAAAACAATAAATAATTGGAGGATTTTTATATAATGATGGATTACTTAATTAGTCAAAATGGTGGAATGGTATTTGCGGTATTAGCGATGGCAACAGCGACGATTTTTTCAGGGATCGGTTCAGCTAAAGGTGTTGGAATGACAGGTGAGGCAGCAGCAGCATTGACAACAAGTCAACCCGAAAAATTCGGGCAGGCTCTGATTCTGCAATTGCTTCCAGGTACGCAAGGTTTGTATGGATTCGTTATTGCCTTTTTGATTTTTATCAACTTAGGAAATGATATGTCAGTTGTACAAGGACTGAACTTTCTAGGCGCTTCTCTGCCGATTGCTTTTACAGGCTTGTTTTCAGGTATTGCCCAAGGAAAAGTCGCAGCAGCAGGTATTCAAATTTTAGCGAAAAAACCTGAACATGCTACAAAAGGAATCATTTTTGCTGCGATGGTTGAAACATACGCGATTTTAGGTTTCGTTATTTCCTTCCTATTAGTGTTGAATGCCTAAGCATAAAGGAGGAAAAGCAGATGAACGCCATTGAAAAAATCATCTCTCAGATGAACGAAGCAGCAGAGCAGGAAAGAGCGGCGTTAGAACAAGAAGAGCGAATGAAGATCGATCAAAACTTTGAACAAAAACGTACGCAAGTTGAAACAGAACATCAAAAACAAAAAGAAAAACAAATCGAATTACTCGAAAAAAAATACCGTCAGCTAAGGAATCGCCAGCAAGTAGAAGTACGACAAGAAAATTTGAATGCGAAGCAGGAATTTTTAAGACGATTGTTTGCAGATGCGGTAACTGAAATGGAAAATTGGGATGAATATGAACAAATCCAGTTTATCAAAAATGCATTGTATTCATTACCTTTGACAGGAAAAGTAGCATTCTTTGCTGGAGAAAAATCAGCAGCCTATCTTTCTCAGACGTTGTTGGATGAATGGAACAATGAACTTCCCTTTATGATGGTTTTAAGTGATGAAACTGTTGCTGATCAAGCGGGTTTTCTGATAAACGATCAAGGAGTTCAGTATAATTTTCTTTTCAGCAGCCTTGTACAAGATATCCAAGGAACGATGAGTTTTGAGATTGCCAATCAATTATTCGAATAAGGAGGGATCAGTGTATGGAATACCACGAACTAAATCCCTTGATTCGCGGAAGAGAGCTTGAACTTTTGTCCAATGAGACATTTGAACGGATGATTCAAACAAATTCTGTCGAAGCACTTGGTGAAATATTGAAATCCACGATTTACAATCCATATATTTATGACGGATATGAATATGACTTCGAACAGAATCTTTTAAAGGAGCAGAGCCGTCTATTTCGCTGGTTAAAGGAATCAGCACCGGAGCCTGAAATCGTTTGGATCTATACGATGCGTTATACTTTCCATAATCTGAAGGTTTTGACAAAAGCTGAGATGACAAATCAAAATCTGGACCATTTGTATATCGACGATGGATTTTATTCATTAGAAACCTTGAAGGATGCCATTCATACGCAAGTTTCAAATGAACTTCCTGAAAGCATTATGGACAGTATACGAGAAGTACGTGATTATTTTGAAGAGTCTACCATTCTTCAGGGAATTGACGTGATTTATGATCGACAGTTTTTGACAGAGCAGCGACGGCTTGCCGATAAGCTAGGATATCAAGAATTGCTGACAGAAGTCATTGCTTTTATTGACTTGACCAATATCACAACGATGGCTCGAGGAATATTGCAGAAAAGAACATATGGGTTCATGACGACGGTACTTTCCAGCTCGGGAAGTATCGAAAAAGAAGTATTTTTGAACTTTGTAGATAAAGATATGGAAGATTACACGAATTTTCTATTAGAGACAGATTATGCTGATTTTCTGCGCCCTGTCATCCGTGAGGGAAATATTGATCTCGTAAAGCTTGAACAGTTGAAAGATGATTATCTAAGTTCATTGTATCAAGAAGCACAAACCCAGGCTTTCGGACCACTGCCACTACTAGCCTTTTTGAACGCAAAAGAGGTAGAAAGCAAAAACCTTCGTTTACTGGTTATCGGCAAAAGAAGCCATTTCGAATCAGAAACAATCAGAAAGCGGGTGAGACAAGTCTATGACGCATAAGATTGGTGTAGTTGGCGACAAAGATTCTGTTTTGCCATTCAAATTGTTTGGCTTTGATGTTCGTTATGGTACAACCAAGCAAACCGTTCGTCAGGCAATTGAAGAAATGGCAAAGAATGAGTATGGCGTGATTTATGTCACAGAGCAATGTGCAGCATTGAGCCCAGAAACGATCGAACGTTACAAGGAACAAATGATACCTGCTATCGTATTGATTCCCAATCATCAAGGATCATTAGGAATAGGGCTGGAAGAAATTCAAAAAAACGTAGAAAAAGCAGTAGGTCAAAATATCTTATAGTATGAAAAGGAGATAGAAATTTTGCAAATTGGAAAAATCATAAAAGTCTCCGGACCTCTTGTAATGGCTGAGAACATGTCTGATGCCAGTATCCAAGACATGTGTCTAGTGGGAGATCTAGGAGTTATCGGAGAAATCATCGAGATGCGTGGCGATGTGGCGTCTATTCAAGTATATGAAGAGACTTCTGGAATTGGTCCAGGCGAACCGGTTCGCTCTACTGGTGAAGCTTTATCTGTTGAATTAGGACCAGGGATCATTTCACAAATGTTTGACGGAATCCAACGGCCATTAGATACCTTTATGGAAATCACACAAAGTAATTTCTTAGGGCGCGGAGTTCAATTGCCCGCATTGGACCATGAGAAAAAATGGTGGTTCGAACCAACAGTAGAAGCCGGAGAAACGGTGAGTGCTGGAGATGTTATCGGGATCGTAGAAGAAACAAAAGTTATAAAACATAAAATCATGGTGCAAAATGGGATAAAAGGTACGATCAAAACAATCGAAAAAGGTTCATTCACTATTGATGAAACAGTATGTGTCATTGAAACCGAAAATGGTGACAAAAATTTGACGATGCTTCAAAAATGGCCAGTAAGACGTAGTCGGCCAATCAAAGAAAAATTAAACCCGGATGCACCCATGATCACTGGACAGCGAGTGATTGATACATTCTTCCCAGTGACAAAGGGAGGAGCAGCAGCTGTACCTGGTCCTTTTGGTGCAGGGAAAACAGTCGTTCAGCATCAAATTGCAAAATGGGCCGATGTGGACATGGTTGTCTATGTGGGATGTGGCGAGCGTGGAAATGAGATGACGGATGTTTTAAATGAATTCCCTGAATTGATTGACCCTAATACAGGAGAATCGTTGATGGAACGTACGGTATTGATTGCTAATACATCAAACATGCCAGTAGCAGCTCGAGAAGCTTCTATCTATACGGGAATCACAATTGCGGAATATTTCCGTGACATGGGTTATGACGTTGCTATCATGGCAGACTCCACTTCACGATGGGCAGAAGCACTTCGTGAGATGAGCGGACGTTTGGAAGAAATGCCTGGTGATGAAGGTTATCCAGCTTATCTTGGTTCACGGCTTGCGGAATACTATGAACGATCTGGAAGAGTCATTGCATTAGGATCAGAAGGTCGCGAAGGAAGTATAACCGCAATCAGTGCTGTATCGCCGTCTGGAGGGGATATTTCGGAACCAGTCACACAAAATACATTGCGGGTCGTAAAAGTATTCTGGGGTCTTGATTCCAGTTTAGCCCAAAAAAGACATTTTCCTTCGATCGATTGGATACAAAGCTATTCTCTTTATTCAACAGAAGTAGGGAAGTATATGGATCATATCCTTCAAGCTGACTGGGCAACCATGGTCACCGAGGGCATGCGTATTTTGCAGGAAGAACAGCAGCTTAATGAAATCGTGCGTTTGGTAGGGATTGATTCCCTTTCAGATAATGACCGTCTGACATTAGAAGTGGCAAAATCCATTCGTGAAGATTATTTGCAGCAAAATGCTTTCGATGATGTCGATACATTCACCTCAAGAGAGAAACAGTTCAAAATGTTGAAGATGATCTTGACCTTTGGTGAAGAAGGACGCCGTGCGTTGTCGTTAGGTGCTTATTTAAGTGAGATCATGGACGGTACCGTATCGATTCGTGAAAGGATCGGACGAAGCAAATATATCCCGGAAACAGAATTAGAAAAACTAGATCAAATTATTGGTGAAATCAAGCAAACGATGCAAACGATCGTTTCAGAAGGAGGCATGAGCAATGATTAAAGAATATCGTACGATCGGTGAAGTCGTCGGTCCATTGATGGCGGTTGAAAAAGTTGCTGGTGTCAAATATGAAGAATTAATCGAAGTCCGTATGCAAAATGGCGAGATTCGTCGTGGACAAGTATTGGAAGTCCAAGAAGATAAAGCAATGGTCCAAATATTCGAAGGAACAAGTGGTATCAATTTACGTGACTCTTCTGTACGATTTTTAGGCCATCCTTTAGAACTAGGTGTATCGGAAGACATGATCGGTCGAGTATTCGATGGTTTGGGACGACCGAAAGATAACGGACCAGAGATCCTGCCTGAAAAGCATTTGGATATTAACGGAGAAGTAATCAATCCAGTAGCTCGGGATTATCCAGATGAGTTTATCCAAACAGGTATCTCTGCAATCGATCATTTGAATACATTAGTTCGTGGGCAAAAATTACCAGTATTTTCTGGCTCTGGTCTTCCTCATAAAGAATTAGCTGCTCAGATCGCGCGACAAGCAACGGTACTCGATTCATCAGATGATTTCGCCGTAGTCTTTGCTGCTATTGGAATCACTTTTGAAGAAGCTGAATTTTTCATGGAAGATTTTCGTCAAACGGGCGCAATCGACCGTTCTGTCATGTTTATGAATTTAGCAAACGACCCTGCAATCGAACGTATCGCTACTCCTCGTATGGCTTTGACTGCTGCAGAATATCTTGCTTATGAAAAGGGAATGCATGTTTTGGTTATCATGACAGACATGACCAACTATGCAGAGGCATTGCGAGAGATTTCTGCAGCACGGCGAGAAGTTCCAGGAAGAAGAGGATATCCTGGGTATCTTTACACGAACTTAGCTACTTTATTCGAACGAGCAGGAAGAATCCGCGGACTAAAAGGATCGGTTACTCAAATTCCGATTCTAACAATGCCAGAAGACGATAAAACTCATCCAATCCCTGACTTGACTGGTTATATTACAGAAGGACAGATCATCTTGACTAGAGAGCTTTACAAGAGTGGGATTCAGCCACCAATTGATGTACTCCCGTCTCTTTCGCGGTTAAAAGATAAGGGAACTGGACCCGGAAAGACAAGAGAAGACCATGCAGCTACGATGAATCAGCTTTTTGCAGCCTATGCACAAGGAAAACAGGCAAAAGAATTAGCCGTAGTTTTAGGTGAATCTGCTTTATCTGATGTAGACAAGATCTATGCGAAGTTTGCTGAGCGGTTTGAAAAAGAATATGTCAATCAAGGATTCTACACGAACCGTTCGATTACTGAAACACTTGATCTAGGGTGGGAACTGCTATCGATGTTGCCAAGAACCGAATTAAAACGAATCAAAGACGACATGCTGGACAAATATCTGCCAGAAGGGAAGTGAGTTCTGATGGCACGATTGAATGTGAATCCGACCCGCATGGAATTAACTCGATTGAAAAAACAGTTGACAACTGCCACAAGAGGGCATAAATTATTAAAAGATAAGCAAGATGAACTGATGCGTCAATTCATCCTGTTGATTCGAAAGAACAACCAGCTGCGTCAAGAAATGGAAGAGTCTATGACAGAAGCAATGTCTGATTTTGTATTGGCAAATGCTTCGATCACGGAGCCTTTCATCGAAGAATTATTTGTTTTGCCGGCGGAAAAGGTTGATTTGTCTATCGTAGACAAAAATATCATGAGTGTAAAAGTACCTGTGATGAATTTTGAATATGATGAACAGCTGACAGACACACCTTTGGAATACGGGTATTTGAATTCCAGTGCCGAACTGGATCGGTCAATCGATCGGTTTACTACCCTGCTTCCAAAACTTTTGGAACTGACAGAAATCGAAAAAACTTGTCAACTGATGGCGAGTGAAATCGAAAAGACACGTCGGCGAGTCAATGCATTAGAATATATGACGATCCCTCAATTAGAAGAAACGATCTATTATATTCGTATGAAGCTGGAAGAAAACGAGCGCGCAGAAGTAACAAGGTTGATCAAAGTAAAAAATATGGGTACCACTGACTAAGTGGTATCCTTTTTTAAAAGAGGAAAACGATGATTAAACAAAGCAAACAAATAAAGAAACGCTTGCCGGCTGTTCAGCTTCTCGCATTAGGATTTTTTCTCCTGATTTTAGTTGGCGGCGGCCTACTTACCCTACCATTTTTTAGTAATAGTGGGCATGGGACAAATTTTATCGATGCGCTTTTCACTGCAACTTCTGCTGTCTGTGTAACGGGATTGACAACATTGAATACAGCAGAGCATTGGAACAGTGCTGGTCAATTTTTGATCATGCTTTTGATTGAGATCGGCGGTCTTGGTTTTATGATGGTTCCGATTCTATGCTTTGCATTGATAAAGAAGAAAGTCAGTCTCAGCACACGTATTATATTAAAAGAAGCGCTGAATCTAGAAGAAGTATCAGGTGTGATGAAGCTCATGCTTTACATCCTAAAATTGGCCTTTGTGATCCAATTGATTGGTACGGTTGCTTTATCTTTTGTATTTGTGCCTGAATTTGGCTGGTTGAAAGGTATCTGGTACAGTTTGTTCCATGCAATCTCTAGTTTTTGTAATGCAGGGTTTGATTTGTTAGGAGACAGTTTAGCCAATCACCAGCAAAATGTTTATTTGATCATGGTGGTATCTGCTTTGATCATTTCTGGTGGGTTAGGCTTCATCGTATGGCGTGATTTACTGGAATATCATCAGAAAAAGAAGATGACGATTCATTCAAAAATCGCATTAACCGTTACAGGTACCCTTTTATTAGGCGGATTCGTTGTGTTCTTTTTCACAGAGCGCAATGGGGCAACGCTAGTGGAAGGGAATATGTTTCAACGATTGGCAAACACCTTTTTTATGAGTGTGACACCTAGAACGGCTGGATATTATTCAGTTGATTACCTCCATATGAGCCATGCAGGTCTGATTTTAACGATGTTTTTGATGTACATCGGCGGAACATCTGGGTCGACGGCCGGCGGATTGAAAACAACTACGTTAGGTGTGTTGCTGATCCAGATGCGTTCGATGCTTAAAGGACGTACGAGAGCGGAAGCATTTGGCCGTACCATCCGACAAGGCGCAGTGTTGCGGGCACTTACTTTATTTTTTGTTACGTTGACGTTGTGTGTAGTCGCCATCATGATTTTATCGGTGACTGAAACGATACCTAAAACTTCTGGCATCGAATATATTGCTTTTGGGGTCTTCTCTGCATTTGGTACAGTAGGTCTTACGATGGGATTGACGCCAGACTTGACTGCAATAGGGAAATTGATCATTATAGCGCTTATGTACATTGGACGAGTTGGTGTATTGACTGTGGTCTTCTCTCTGATGACAAAAGCACAAAGAACACAATCAAAATACAAATATCCAGAAGAAAGTGTCATGATTGGATAATTTCATCTTCTGACAGAAATCTAGTGATTTAGTAAAATAAGAAAATAAAATAATTTTTCTTGCTTCTTGGATACTTTAAGTGCAAAATGTTCGTTTATTTTTTGAGGAACTACCCGTTGTTGAACCTCGGGTAGTGCCTTTTTTTTATTGAAAGGAATCAATAAGATTTGATTCCTTTATTTATCAATAGGTTATAATTCATATTTTTTTATTTTTTCTTTTACGATACTTAGTCCAGAAGCTAAAATTTCAAGGTTATTAGAGGATAGGGAAATTCGAACGAATGCATCTGGTTGCGCACGTGTAGTAAAGCGTCTGGAATGATAAAGTCGGATACCGTTAGCAAGAAAGTCATTCTCAATTATCTTAGGGTCAATCTCAGGATCAACTGGAAGAATTCGATAGTAAGGGACACGATTCGTTGGTTTTTCTACTTTGAAAAGAGAATCAAAAAGCTGATTGGCTCTTTTCGTAAGACTTAATTTAGTTTCTAAGATCCTATTTGCTTCATTTGAATGGAGGATTTGAGTGATGACTTCCACATCTAATCCAGAAGTTTTCACATTTATATTAAAAATTGCTTGTTCTATCTTGCTTTGGACATGTACTGGAACTACAAGATAAGCAACTCGCAATCCAGAACAAATAAATTTTGTCATTCCAGCTAAGTAGATTGTTTGGTTAGGTAATAATTTTTGGAAAGGAGGAATGATCGTATGTTGATAGTAAGTTGTTAAAAATGAATGTATATCATCTTCAATAACCCATAGACCTTCTTTTTCAATCACTTCGGCTAATTGCTCTCGTCTTTTGTGAGAGATTTGAAACCCTATAGGATTATTACAAGAAGGCATAAGAAAGACACCATGAATCTTCTTTTTTCTACATTCCTGAATCAATATATCAGGTCGCATTCCTTGCTCGTCAAAATCAATTGGAACGATCTCTAAATGATATAACTGAGCCAATTCAATGAAATTAGCGTATGTATATCGGTCTGTTGCTATTCTATCACCTGGAGAGAAAAGTGCAGAAAGTGTGATAGCCAATCCATTTTGAACACCGGAAACAATAGATAGAGATTCTAAGGACGGAATGACTCCTTGAGTTTTTAACCAATTTGCTGCAGTAGTCAATTGAAAATTTGTGCCTTTGGGATCTTGGTAATTAAGCAAACCAACAAGATTTGGGTTATTACTAGTTGATTGAATAAACGGGACAACGAATTTATTACATTCTTCAAAAGAACTAACCAGACCAAAATCAATGATATGTTCGGTTACTTCATTGCTAGAGATGGTGATGGACTCAAAGACATTGGGAGAAATAAATGTGCCACTTCCAATATTCGTATACAGCAAACCTTTCTCAATTCCATATTTATAAGCCTTGCCAACGGTAGTAAAATTTAAATCTAAATAATCAGCTAGCTCTCTTTGGGAGGGTAACTGAGTGTTTTTCTGTAATTTATTCTTTAAAATATCTTGTTCTAATTGTTGAATCAACGATCGATAATAAGGACGCTTCAATTTTTGTTTGTCTGGTCGCCAAGTTAACGGGTAATTGTCATAAGAATTAATAGGCATTTTCTCCACTCCTTAAAATTGTATACCATACAATTTTACCATTGATTGTATTGATTTTAGAAGTTAATCTTTTGTGAGGAGGGAATTGTCTATGAAAATTATTAATTTTGATGAAGTAGTAGCTTCTTTTAGTTTTGAAGAAGCGATTCAAGTAATGAAAAAATGTTTTTTTGATTATGAAAGTGGTAAAATCAGCCAAAATCCTCGATTGATGGAAATTTTACCTGACGGAAAAGACAAAAATATGTTTGCGATGATGCCTGCTTATTTGGGGGAGAACAGATATTTTGGAACAAAAGTTATTACCGCTTTTCCGGATAATCATCAGTATCATTTACCTTCTCATTTAGGAGAGATTTTCTTGTTTGATGCTCAAAACGGACTACCCAAAGCATTGATAAACGCAAATGCAGTCACCTGGATTCGAACAGCTGCTGTATCTGCGCTGGCAACAGATTACTTAGCAAATCCGCATGCAGAAACACTTGCTTTAATTGGAGCTGGTCAACAAGCATTGTCGCATTTGACTGCGATTTCTACCATTCGTCCCATCACTACAGTGTTTGTTTACGATATTTTAGAAGAAAGACGAAATACTTTTATCGCTAAAGCTAAAAAACAGTATCCTAAAATAACGTTTATAAATGCAATATCAGTAGAAGATGCAGTACGTCCAGCGGAAATCATTTGTACGTTGACCTCTAGTAAAGAGGCATTTCTTCAAAAAGAGTGGGTAAGGGAAGACGCACATATCAATGCTGTGGGCACATTTACTCCTGATACAAGAGAGATAAGTACATCGTTGATGGAAACTTCTCAAATCTATGTAGATGATTACTCAGCTGCCTTAACAGAAAGCGGGGACCTGCTTATAGCCATGGCAGAAGGAGATTTAGAGGAATCTTGTATTGTTGGTACATTAGGCGAATTAGTTTCTGAGAAAAAAACATTTTATAAAGGAGAATCGAGGCCGACGATTTTCGACGCAGTTGGTCTAGCTATTGAAGATCTTTGTTGTGCAGAATATATTTATAACAAATTAGAGAAAGGGGCTTTAAAATGAACTTAGATTATTACGTAGTTGATGCATTTGCAGATGAGGTGTTCAAAGGAAATCCAGTAGCGGTTTATGTGCTAGAAGAATGGCTGCCAGAAGGTACGATGCAAAAAATTGCCATTGAAAACAATTTATCTGAAACAGCATTTACAGTGAAGAAAAATCAAGGATTTGAGCTTAGATGGTTTACGCCAGATCGAGAAATCGATCTTTGCGGTCACGCTACATTAGCAACAGCATTTGTTTTATTTAACTATTACAAAATACCTGATGAAACGATTAAATTTTCTACTCAAAGCGGTAATCTATTTGTGACAAGAATTAAAGATTATTATTACATGGATTTTCCTAGTATTATGCCGAAAAAAGTGCCGATATTGACTGAATATGAAGAAGCAATTGCGGCTAAGATTAAAGAAGCCTACTTAGCACGTGATTTATTTTTCGTATTAGAAGATGAAAAAACGGTGGCTAAATTGCAGCCAGATTTTACAGCTATCAAAAATTTTGAATTAGGAATAGGAGTCATCGTGACAGCAGAAAGTGTGCAAAAAGACTTTGTTTCTAGAACCTTCTTTCCAAAATTAACAATCAATGAAGATCCAGTATGTGGATCAGCACATTCTAATCTTATTCCTTATTGGGCAGAAAGAATGAATAAAACAAAATTGTCAGCTTATCAAATGTCATCAAGGGGCGGGGATCTAGAATGTGAATTAAAAGAAGATCGTGTGATAATAGGAGGAAAAGCAGTTTTGTTTTCTAAAGGTACCTCGTTTATTTGATTTCTTTCAAATGAATTAAAAATAAATTGGTGGAGAGTGGCAGCCTTATAGCTACAATGGTTGTTAAAAAAAGACGCAAACTTTTTCAATTTAATGAAAAGTTTGCGTCTCATTTTAATTATTGGTGTTTGTTTTTTATTCAATTAAGAGTAAAATGCCCCATACTAACTATCCTCGGATGACTTCGATTTTATAACCATCAGGGTCAATGACAAAGTAGTAAGAAGGCGCAGTGCCAGGTAATCCTTTTAAGTCAGTAATCTCAAGACCAGCAGCTTTATGTTGCTCGTGTAATTTTTCTAGATCATCAGCTGCAATAGCGATATGACCATAGCCGTCTCCTAGATCATACGCACCATGATCATAGTTGTAAGTCAACTCTAATTCATAGTCATCCCCAGGAAGTGTCAAATAAACAAGTGTAAATTTGTTTTCTGGAAAATCACGGCGGCGGCTTTCTTCAAAACCAAATGCCTTTTGATAAAATTCGATTGATGCTTCAAGATCTTTCACTCGAACACATGTGTGAGCCATTTTCATAGATTCATCTCTCCTTTTCCTTTTACTCAATCATAACAAAAAGAAGTAAGGAAATAGTTGATTTGTGCTTGTTCATGAGAAATTTCTCATGTAAAATGGATAGAAAATAAAACTGTTAAGGTGGAAACTATTCATGGATAAACCAATTTTTGGTGAAAAAAAGCAATTTGCTGATTATCAAACCCGTTATGCAGCATATATTGTCATAGAAAGAGATCAGCAGATTGCAGTAATCGAGGCTCCAAATGGTGCTTTTTTTCTTCCTGGAGGGGAAATTGAAGGAGAAGAGACGAAAGAAGAAGCGATTGTCCGTGAGCTGATAGAAGAAATGGGAATTGTGGCAGAAATTTCTTCTTATCTGGGAGAAGCTGATGAGTATTTTTACTCAAATTATCGTGCAACTTATTATTATAATCCAGGATATTTCTTTGTTGCTGATTCTTGGAAGCGTATAGGAGAACCAACTGAAAAGACCAATAAAATTTGGTGGGTGAGCCCTCAAGAAGCGCTTGTGAAATTGAAACGTGGTAGCCACCGATGGGCAGTCGAGAGATGGATCGAAAAAAATAAAAACTGAAAGAAAGCGAGTAGATCAGCTTTCTCTCAGTTTTTTTATTTATTACAGTACATATTTTTTGATTGCTTCAGCTACACCGTGCTCGTCGTTTGATGAAGTGATGACATTTGCTGCTTCTTTGACAAGAGAAACGGCATTTCCCATTGCTACTCCTAGACCAGCATATTCAATCATGGATAAGTCGTTCTCGTTATCTCCGATAGCCATGATTTCATCTTGATCAATACCAAGGTGCTGTGCGAGATTCGCAACTGCCGCACCTTTACTTGCTTCTTTATTTAGTACTTCGAAGTAATAGGGCGCACTTTTGACCGTTGTGTATTTATCACGGAAAGTTTGCGGTAAACGCGCAATTGCTGCATCTAAAATTTCTGGTTCGTCGATCATCATCATTTTGACGATGTTCATGTCTGGTGTCATTTCTTCAGGTGTTCGATATTTTAGCGGCATCTTGACTAAACTTGCTTCGTGGATCGTATAAGCGCTGATATCTCGATTAGGCGTGTAGATCGCTTTGTCATCGATCGAATGGAGATGACTGCCGACACGGCGTGCCATCACTTCGATCTCTAGGAAATCTTCATGAGTCAGTCCGTGACGGGCGATGATTTTACCTGATTTCGTTTGTTGTACGAGTGCCCCGTTATAAGTAATAACGTAATCATTATCTTGAAAAAGGTTCAACTCGTTTAACTGTTCCTGGACACCTGGTAAGGGACGGCCAGTGCATAAAACGATCGAAACACCTTTTGCAACAGCAGCGGCAATCGCTTCTTTTACTTCTTTTGTTACTTCTCTTTTCTCATTTAATAAAGTACCATCGATGTCGATAGCGACTAGTTTGATAGACATAATTTCCTCCAATATATTTTAATTTATTTCAATCAATGCGCCATTACGGATATGGCTGGCAAATTCTTGATAAGTTTCGTCAAATAAATCATAATGATCACGCAAGGACGGATCAACCATTTCTTTTGGAAAGAAAAATCGCTCATCTCCTTGTTCTTGTCCCGCTAATGCAGCAACAAGCTGACTAACCTGTGATAATTCTATCAAAGTTCCGTCATTTCGCAAAATCTCGATTTGTGTGCGATGTCTGCCTTGTTCTGGGCGATAAAAATCATAAGGTAGATCGTAGCTAGAATTCACAGCAGTGTAATAAACAGGATTATATCCGACCTTTTCTACTAACAAAGTGAGTTCTTGGACTAATTTTGAATCCCGGTTGCCAGAAAAAGTAGCAGATTTCAGTGGTTTACGATTCAAAAAACGTTTAGCTAAATCATTTAAAATAGGATCAGCAGATTCAGACCATTGAGTAAAGTAAGTGCCCAAGACCCCATCATCAAGTTTGAGGTATTCTTCTAAAGTAAAGCTTCCGTCAAGAAATGGCAGAAGTAATTGAGAATGGAGTTCAAAACTGCTGGCATCTTCTTGATACAACTCGTGTGCGCGATGAAGCAGATGCTCCAAAATCACTTCCATACCGCGGGAAACAGGATGGAAGTACACTTGCACATACATTTGATATCGGCTAACGATATAATCTTCCACTGCATGCATGCCACTCATGGAAAAAGCGATCCCGCCTTCATAAGGACGAATCACACGTAATATTCGGGTAAGATCAAATGTTCCATATTCTGTTCCAGTGAAATAAGCATCCCGAAGCAAATAGTCCATTCGATCCGCATCGATCTGACTAGAAATCATTTGGACAACTTGTGGGTTGGGGTAAGTTTTTTGGATCACACTAGCTACCTTTTCAGGAAAACCTTCTTCTACTCGGTTAAGAATCTGATACACTTCTGTTTCTGGAGAAGTGATGATCTCTACAGTGATGGCTTCATGATTCGTATGGAAGATATGTTCAAATGTATGAGAGTAAGGACCATGACCGACATCATGCAACAGTGCCGCACATAAAGTCACCAGCCGTTCCTGATCATCCCAGCCTCCGTTGCCTATTTTTTCTTTTGAAAAATTTCGAGAAAAGATATCGCAGATTCGTCTTGAAATCTCATAAACGCCTAATGAATGAGTAAAACGGCTATGTTCTGCTCCGTGAAAAGTGAAAGAAGAAGTGCCTAATTGTTTAATGCGTCGTAGACGTTGGACTTCTTTCGAATTGATCAAATCTAAGATTACTTGATGCTGGACATGGATATAGTTATGGACTGGATCACGAAAAACTTTTTCCATAGGCAGCATTTGATATTTATAAGGGGTTGTCATAATGTAGCTCCTTTATGTTATTACGTTGTTCCATTCTCTGGATTTGGTTGTTCCATTGCTCCAGCTGGATTTCTTTTTTTAGCCAGTCGGTAGAATCCTGTAAATCACTTGCAGAATATAGCTTTTCAAAAGCTTTTGCAAATGCTTCTTTGACTTCTTTTACAAAAAGGGGTTGGTCAAGCAGTTCTTCAAGTGTTGCCATTGTAGCAGGATCCACTGCAGGATAGCCATTTGTACCAAAGTCTTCTTTTAAAGCAGATTGATAAAATCGATTCATGACTTGCCCGCGTTTTTCCTGATTACCGTTGACACTTAAGTACATCATAACAGAAATCCCATTTTTGATCCGACGCTGAGCGATACCGGCAAATTTTTTGCCATGGATGCTTAAATCATAAGTTCCAGGACAATAAGAATGGGTGATTTCGAATGCTTGTATCGGTGCCTTTGGAAAAGCGTATTTAGTCAATAGGAGCATTTGCTCGTAAGCGTCATCTATGGTTATTTTTTTTGTGTCACTTTGGGGGAAAATCAAAGAAATATTCAAAATTCCTTCATCTGATACGATCCCTAATCCACCTGAATTTCTGATCACTGGAGCGTAACCTGCATCTTTCAGTGTTTGGATCCCGTCACTTAGAAAAGGAGTTCGAACATCCTTCATACCTAAGATGACTGTGCAGTCATATTGCCAGAAATGTAAAAAGATTTGCTGGTGTTCTTTAGAATATTCCGTTAATATATCTGTTAATGCAAAAGGGGAAAAGTCGTTTTTTTGATAAATGTGCTGATCTAGTCGAATCGCAGGGTTCATTCAACCGGCTCCTTTGTATAAATTCATATTTTCTACAATATTATACTCTAAAATCAAAGAGTTGTTTTGGAAAAAAGGTTTTCTGTAAAAATGGACAAGTTGGTTGACAAAACAAAAGAAACTAGGAACAATGTAGCTATGAGAAGTAAAGGAGAATGAATAATGGAATTATCACAAGGAACACCGATTTCAATCAAATTGCGTACAAAAGTAAAACAGCAAGGGGAAGTGCAAGATTTTTATTTTGATTTGAAAGGGCAAATGGTGACAATTGGCGATACGCTGTACATACGTTATAAAGAGATTCAGGAGGAGACGGGCGATGAGATTCCTGTAACGATCAAATTAGTTCCAGATGGTCATGTACAGCTGATCCGTGCAGGAGAAATGCGGATGCGTTTGAAATTTGGCTATAAAGAACGGTTAGAAACATCCTATCGAACACCATACGGTATGATCCAGATTGCTATTTTTACGAAAGAACTGCATGTTAGTTTGAAAGACCGTCCCACAGCAGGGAAGGTTCGAATCGATTATGATCTGTTCATGGGACCGGAAAAAATCGGCGAATATTATTTGAACTTGGATTTTACAGCGTAAATATAAAAGAAAAGTTTGATTTTTTGTGTCTGATTTTGTATGATAAGGAGTAGACTGTGAAAGGACGTGTCCTGATTGGAAATTAGTGTATTTGAAGGTGCAAACAAAAGCGAATTATCAATGATCGAAGTAGCACACGCGATCTTAGAACAACGTGGCGATGTCATGGATTTTTCTGATTTAGCTAACCAGATCCAAAACTATCTTGGGAAATCAGACAGTGAAATTCGTGATTCACTCGCACAATTTTATACTGACTTGAATATTGACGGCAGCTTTATCTCATTAGGGGATAATCGTTGGGGCTTGCGTTCATGGTATGCTATCGATTCGATCGATGAAGAAGTAAACCATGGAATGGACGAAGAGGATGAAGATACTCCACGTCGCCGTAAACGCAAGAAAGTCAACGCCTTTATCAATGATGATGAAGACGCGATCGATTACAATGACGATGACCCAGAAGATACAGATCTGACAGAAGAAGATGACGATGATCTGTTTGATGACGATGATGATGAAGATGAAGAAATCGCTGCTTATAATTCTGACTTGCAAGAAATCGGAGCAGATGACCCGACAGATGATGAAGAAGACTTGCCAGGAAATATCGAAGAAGATTTAAGTATCATAGACGAAGACGATGATGATGAAGATTATGAAGAGGAAGAATTTTCTGACTCTGAAAAAGAATAAACATTATTTTCTTACGAGCGGTTGTGACAGAGACGATCAGCCTATCAGAATAAGGAGGTGTGACACTATTTTTGTCACACCTTCTTTTTTGTATATAAAAATCCCAAGTAAATACATAAAAAATAAAAAAATTGAAACTTTTAGCGCACCTTGTACGTCATATTAAGTGAGGCAGAAAGGAGTGGAGAATGATTTTTACTGGATATAAGAAAAAACGGCAGATCGAAAAATACCGTCACCTGCTGAATGGACTCATCGAAACTGATTATCAAAAAATGTTCCGTATCACGATGAATTACGTACATGATAAAGAAGAGGCCTTAGATGTGATGCAAGATAGTTTTCATAAAGCCCTGAACTATTTTGAAAAAGAAAAAGAGATCGAGCATTTTAGTGCATGGTTTTATCGGATATTGATCCGCACGGCATTAGATAGTTGGCGCAGACAAAAAAGGACGCCTGTGGACTTATTTGAAATTCAAGATATCCCCCAACAGTTACCTTTAGAAATTTCCGTTGCAGAGCTCCATATGATTTTAGATAAAATAGACAGTCCGGAAAAAGAGATTCTGATCCTCTACTTTTTTGAAGGATTTCGTTTGAAAGAAATTGCAACTATCTTGGATATGAATGAAAACACAGTTAAAACGAAAATGTACCGCTCATTGAATGCTTTACGTCAAATCCTAGAATGAAGGAGAGAAGAGTGCCATGTATTCCCAAAAAGAAAATTTAAAAAAACTAAAGAAAACTTATAAAGAACAAGCAATTCCCAAAGGGCTTAAAGAGGAGATCCGCCAGCGTTTTATTATCGAAGAGCAATCATTTATAAAAGCAAGGCGGAGAAAGAGACGTCTCCAAGGGTTCGGAGTATCTTTGGCTATCGTAATGATTACAACAAGTAGCCTTCTTTTTAATAGTCAAGTTCGAAGCTTTGCAGAAGATTTACCCATCTTAGGATCAGTCATTGAATTGATCTTAGGCGAACGCTTTACTGATCGATCTGAAAAAATCGATATTCAGGTACCGAAGATCAATACACAAAATGAGAAAGAAAATAAAACGATTCATGGATTAAATCAAAAATACTTTCGCGAAGGACAAGCAGATTTTGAAAAAGCTGAAAAAGAATATGGAAATTTTGAAACGGATCATTACCAAGTTTTGGGAGATTATCAGAAAATCGTAGACGATAACCGGTTTCTCGTGATTGAAAGGCAGATCACCCAAACAGCAGCAGATAGCCATGTTGAAAAAAGATACGACACAATCGACAAGAAAAACAGTGTCCAGCTCTCACTTCCACTTTTATTCAAAGATGACACCTATCTATCTGTTTTGACAAAAGAAGTCAAACGGCAGATGGCCGAACAAGTCAAGGAAGATCCATCTAAGTACTATTGGACTGAGCAAGATATTCAAGAAGGGACGATAGAAAAACCAACACTTGTTACGCCTACACGAAGTTTTTATTTGAACAAAGAGCATCAATTAGTTTTGACTTTTTCTCAATACGAAATTGCTCCTGGTTATATGGGTACACCAGAATTTGTCATTCCTAAGTCCGTGACAAAAACGATTTTGGCATCGGAAGATTATTTGGATCATTAGACGAGAAGTAGTTGCGACTAGCAGTTTCAATTTTCAAGTAAGTACAAGTAAATAATAAGAAGAGAAAGAAGAGATATAGTGAAAAGAAATTATTTAGTTATCAGTATTATTGCTTTATCCGTGCTTTTGTTTTTCGAAATTACTTCGGTGGCCTCCTTGATCACCGAAGTAAAAGGACAAACACACTCTTCGGAGCATTCGTCACAATCTTTCAAACAATCAGAACAATCAACCATTAAAAGCCAATCAACTGAAACAGCTAACGTCAAAGAAGCCATTCAAGAATCAGCGGAAAAGGTACAAAGTCAGTCATCACAATCAACACAAGACAGTACAGAAGCAATCCAAGACCCGACTGTCAAAAGCGTCGCAATCAGCTTTGATGATGGACCAGGAGCGACCACAATGCCGCAGCTTCTGCGAATCTTAAAAGAAAAAAACGTGCATGTCACTTTTTTCGTCTTAGGAGAAAATACGGCGCAGCATCCTGAAATCGTGAAGCAGACAGCTGAAGCAGGGCACGAGATTGGCAATCACACATACGATCATCAGAATCTGGCCACTCTTTCTGCCCAGTCGATGACGGAGGAAGTGACGAAAGCAGACACTGAGATCAAAAAAGTCACTGGCAAAACCCCCGCTTTTGTTCGTTCGCCCTATGGTTCTGTCACGAATGTAGGGGCAACGATCATCCAGCGACCGATCATCGAATGGTCTGTTGATTCAGAAGATTGGAAGACAAGAAATCCTGATTTGATTTTGCAGAAGATCCAAGCGACAGTATACGATGGGGCAATTATTTTATTCCATGATATCTATCCTGAAACGATTCGTTCCGTTCCTCAAGTGATCGATTATCTGAAAGAGCAAGGCTATCGCATCACGACAGTTGGCGATTTATTAGGGCATCCAACGGCTGTCGAGAACTATTATGGCAGAAACGATCATCGGCCAGTTCAGTAAGTGAGACAAGTATCTTTAATAAATAACACATTTTAATAAGTAGTTGAACACATAACTACCTTACTTGCAAAGGCTTAACAATATCTATACAGATACAACAAAAAACTGTCCACCAATTTTCTTTGGCGGACAGTTTTCACTTAAAAATAAAGAAGCAACTATTCGTAAATTATGCTAAAATAGCAGTAGAACGCGTCCTGAGGGAATCGAACCCCCGTCTCAAGAACCGGAATCTTACGTGATATCCACTACACTAAGGACGCAAGCACTGGGATAATTGTAACTAAACAGATAAAAAATTACAAGGGGATTGGACAAAAAAATGAAATTTGATCAAAATTTTTCACAAAAACAGCAGCAGACACAGAAACTAGCCATGACGCAACAGTTGCAACAGTCCATCCAAGTTTTACAATATAACATTGAGGAGCTGTTGGCATTCGTTGAGAATCAAGCAATGGAAAATCCATTGGTGGAAGTTGTTGAGCCGGAATGGCAGCCAGATTACATAAAAGCTTCTTCATCTTCTTATGAAGGAGAAGAGACAAATTACCTAAATCAGATTCCTGATACAAAAGGGTCTTTATTTGATTCATTGATCGAACAAGTCCATTTGAATTACCGAGATACTTTTTTGAGGAAAATCGTTCTTTATCTTGTAGAATACATCGATTTGAACGGATTTTTGACGATTAGTTTAGAAGAAGCCGGAAAAGAGATTGGAGCTACGCCTATCCAAATGCTCGATGCGTTGACTCTGATTCAGCAATTAGAACCAGCTGGAGTAGGTGCACGTAGTTTGCAAGAATGTCTCATGCTTCAAACAGAACGAGATGATTATGCGCCGGAATTAGCTTATATCGTGTTGGAAGAATGTTTTGAGGAACTGGTGGAGCGAAAATGGAAAGAAATCGCACAACGTTTTTCTGTTGATCTACATGCTGTTCAGCAGATATTCGACTATTTACAAACGTTGAGTCCAAGCCCTGGCCGGATTTTCGACCGTAGCAGCGAATTGTACATTATTCCTGATGTCCGGGTATTAGTGGACGACGATAAAAATGTACAAGTTATCTCAAACCGAAAAAATCAGCCAAATATACGCTTTCAAGAGAGTTACTTCAAACAAATGTCACAACAAGCAGATAAAGAAACTGAAAATTATTTAAAAGAACGGAAACAGGAATTCGAATGGTTGAAGAAAACGATCCTACAACGTGGGGATACAATTTTGCGGGTTGCTCAAGTCATTGTTTCCCGGCAAAAAGCTTTCTTTATCGACAAGGAACGTCCAATCAAGCCTCTTACGTTAAAGGAAGTTGCAACTGAGATAGATGTGCATGAATCCACGGTCAGTCGTGCAGTCAACGGGAAATATTTGGAAACAGATTTCGGTGTATTTGAATTAAAAAAATTTTTCACTACACGAATTCCTACGAATAGTACAGAACAGACAGAAGACCTTTCAGCAGATACAGCGAAGAAAAAGTTGCAGGAATTAGTCAATCAAGAAGACAAAAACAAGCCGTTGTCTGACCAGAAATTGGTTGAATTGCTGAAAAAAGACGAGATAGTAATCTCAAGAAGAACAGTAGCAAAATATCGTGATTTATTAGGAATCCCGAGTTCATCAAAAAGAAAACGTTATGATAACTAATCAGTCAAAAGACTAGAAAAAGTATTTCACTTTTTCTAGTCTTTTTAGTTGAAAAACGAGAGAAAAACTGTTAGACTTACAGTCGTGAGGTTGAGATTTCCCTTTATTGATGTGAAATTTGAATAGTTAATTTCTTTTTTTATCGTATACGGGTCGTTTTAAGTCTACATTGGACGTAAAGTGTCCAACTAAGGAGATCGCTATGCTGGATGAAATAAAAATGATTGAATCTGTTGCACCAGATATTATCGAAGTGTTACAAGAACGCTATAAAATTTTACGAAATATCTATTGGATGCAGCCGATTGGACGTCGAAGTTTATCGGAAAGTATGGGGATCACAGAACGAGTATTACGAACAGAAACAGACCTTTTGAAAAATCTGAATTTGATCGACACCTCAAAAAGCGGTATGACGCTGACAACTAAGGGCGAAGAAGTTTATCAAAGCCTTGAAAACTTCATGGATCAGCTTTTAGGTACGCATCAAACCGAACAACAGTTGGCAGAATATTTTGGTAACCAACGCTGTATCGTTGTTTCAGGAAACAGCGAAGAGCAGACCAAAGTGGCTGATGCATTCGGCGAAGCGCTGAGCGAAGCCCTAGACCGACTACTTCCAGAAGGCGAGAATATAATCGCTGTGATGGGAGGAACTACTATGGCTGTAGTAGCCGAACAATTGTCTAATCTGGAAAATAAGAAACGGCATAACCTGTTTGTCCCTGCAAGAGGCGGGATTGGTGAAGCGATAACTGTACAGGCAAATTCTGTCAGTGCAAGAATGGCTGCTAAAGCAAACGGTAACCACCGTGCACTTTATGTTCCGGAACAATTAAGTCTGGCAACTTACAATTCTTTACTCAATGAGCCATCTATCCAAGAAGTCTTAAACTTGATTAGTGAAGCGAATTGTGTTATTCATAGTATTGGGCGTGCATTACACATGGCAGCACGTCGTAAGATGACTGAAAAAGAATTAGTCATGCTGAAACAAGCAAATGCTGTTGCGGAATCTTTTGGCTATTTTTTCAATGAAAAAGGTGAAGTCGTTTATAAGGTCCCTAGAATCGGCATAGAATTGCAAGATTTGGAAAAAGTCCCGATCATCATGGCAATCGCGGGCGGAAAATCAAAAGCCAAAGCAATTCGAGCTTATATGAAAAATGCACCAAAACAAACGTGGCTCATCACTGATGAAGCTGCTGCAAATGAGATTTTAAAAGGGGTAACCCTTTAAAATAAATATTTTTTTGATTTTCATAAGGAGGAAATCTTAAATGACAGTTAAAGTAGGTATTAATGGTTTTGGACGTATTGGACGTCTAGCATTCCGTCGTATCCAAGATGTAGATGGAATCGAAGTAGTAGCAATCAACGACTTGACAGATGCTAAAATGTTGGCACACTTGTTAAAATACGACACAACTCAAGGACGTTTCAACGGAACAGTTGAAGTTCATGAAGGTTCATTCAACGTAAACGGAAAAGAAGTTAAAGTATTAGCTAACCGCAACCCAGAAGAATTACCATGGGGCGAACTAGGCGTAGATATCGTTCTAGAATGTACTGGTTTCTTCACTTCTAAATCAGCAGCTGAAAAACATTTAACAGCTGGTGCTAAACGCGTTGTTATCTCTGCTCCTGGCGGAAACGATGTTCCAACAATCGTTTATAACACAAACCACGAAACATTAACTGGTAAAGAAACAGTTATCTCAGGTGCTTCATGTACTACTAACTGTTTAGCTCCTATGGCTAAAACATTGAACGACAAATTTGGTGTTGTTGAAGGATTAATGACAACTATCCACGCTTACACAGGTGACCAAATGACTCTAGACGGACCTCATCCTAAAGGTGACTTCCGCCGTGCACGCGCTGCTGCTGCAAACATCGTTCCTAACTCAACAGGTGCTGCTAAAGCTATCGGTTTAGTAATTCCTGAATTGAACGGTAAATTAGACGGAGCTGCTCAACGTGTTCCTGTACCAACAGGTTCATTAACAGAATTAGTAACAGTTCTTGAAAAAGAAGTAACTGTTGACGAAATCAATGCAGCAATGAAAGAAGCTTCAAACGAATCTTACGGATACAACACAGACGAAATCGTTTCTTCAGATATCGTTGGTATGACTTACGGTTCATTATTTGATGCTACACAAACTAAAGTAATGACAGTTGGCGACAAACAATTAGTTAAAACTGTTGCTTGGTACGACAACGAAATGTCATACACTGCACAATTAGTACGTACTTTAGAATACTTCGCTAACTTATAAGATAGACAAACGTACAAGTGTAAATTATAGACATGTACATTTAAAAGCGGGGAAGCAATCGCGCTTCTTCCGCTTTTTTTGATAATAAGTTTATTCAGGAGGAAATAAAATGGCTAAGAAAACAGTGAAAGATATCGATTTAAAAGACAAAAAAGTTCTTGTCCGTGTTGACTTCAACGTTCCTTTGAAAGATGGCGTGATCACTGACGACACTCGTATCAAAGCAGCATTGCCAACAATCAACTACGTTCTAGAACAAGGCGGAAAAGCAATCCTTTTCTCTCACCTTGGACGTGTAAAAACAGAAGAAGATAAAGAAGGAAAATCTTTAGCTCCAGTTGCAAAACGTCTAGGCGAATTATTAGGTAAAGAAGTAACATTCGTACCTGAAACTCGCGGAGAACAATTAGAAGAAGCAATCCGCAACATGAATGACGGCGACGTTGTCGTATTCGAAAATACACGTTTTGAAGATATTGACGGTAAAAAAGAAAGCAAAAATGATGCAGAACTAGGTAAATACTGGGCTTCATTAGGCGATGTATTTGTTAACGATGCTTTCGGTACAGCTCACCGTGCGCATGCTTCTAACGTAGGTATCGCTTCAACTGGTATCCCAACAGTTGCTGGATTCTTGATGGAAAAAGAAATCAAGTTCATCGGTGAAGCAGTAGAAGAACCAAAACGCCCAATGATTGCAATCCTTGGTGGCGCAAAAGTTTCTGATAAAATCGGCGTAATCGAAAACTTGATTCCTAAAGCAGATAAAATCTTGATCGGTGGCGGAATGACTTACACATTCTACGAAGCAAAAGGAATCAAGATCGGTAACTCTCTAGTAGAAGCTGATAAAGTAGAACTAGCAAAAGAATTAATCGAAAAAGCAGGCGACAAACTTGTCTTGCCAATCGACAATGTCTGTGCACCAGAATTTTCAAATGATGTTGAAACACAAGTAATCGAAGGAGACATTCCTGATGGTTTGATGGCTTTAGACATCGGCCCAGCATCAGTAAAATTATTTGCTGATACATTACAAGGTGCAAAAACAGTTGTTTGGAACGGACCTATGGGTGTATTTGAAATGAGTAACTTTGCTAAAGGTACAATCGGTGTTTGTGAAGCAATCGCTAACTTAGAAGGCGCAACAACAATCATCGGTGGCGGAGACTCAGCTGCAGCAGCAGAACAATTAGGATTTGCTGACAAATTCACACACATCTCAACAGGTGGCGGCGCAAGCTTGGAATTGCTTGAAGGTAAAGAATTACCAGGACTAGCAGCAATCAACGATAAATAAACGACCAAGTTTGCTCAATTCTGACGAGTAATCGATCAAAAGGTGAAGGGAGTTTTCATGACTCCCTAGCCATTTTTCAATAAATTAAGGAGTGTGTTCCTCAATGCGTAAACCTATTATCGCAGGTAACTGGAAAATGAACAAAACTGCATCAGAAGCAAAAGAATTTGCTGAAGCAGTAAAAAACAAAATCCCTTCAAATGACAAAGTTGATTCAGTCATCGGATCTCCTGCATTATTCTTACAAGAATTAATGACATCAGCTGAAGGTACAGAACTAAAAATCTCAGCACAAAACTGCTACTGGGAAAACTCAGGTGCGTTCACTGGTGAAACTTCACCAGCAGCTCTTGCTGATCTAGGTGTTCATTATGTGATCATCGGACATTCAGAACGTCGTGAATATTTCCATGAAACAGACGAAGACATCAATAAAAAAGCGAAAGCTATCTTTGCAAATGGTATGACACCAATCCTATGCTGCGGCGAATCTTTAGAAACCTATGAAGCAGGCAAAACTGCTGAATGGATCGAAGGACAAATTACAGCTGGTTTAGCTGATCTTTCAGCTGAACAAGTGTCAAACATGGTTATTGCTTATGAACCAATCTGGGCAATCGGTACTGGTAAATCAGCTGACGCACAAATCGCTGACGAAATTTGTGGAGTTGTACGTCAAACAGTTGAAAAACTTTATGGAAAAGAAGTATCAGAAGCAGTTCGTATCCAATACGGCGGTTCTGTAAAACCAGAAAATATTGCTGAATACATGGCAAAAGAAAATGTTGACGGTGCTTTAGTCGGTGGCGCAAGCTTGCAAGCAGATTCATTCTTGTCATTGTTAGACGCTGTAAAATAATTGTTGAAAATTTGCGAAAAATGCAAGAAATGTTTGCACTAATGAGCAAAATTAACTAAAATCATATATGAGGGAAATCCCTTAGGAAAAAACAAACTCAAAGGAGAGACAAAACATGTCAATTATTACTGATGTTTACGCTCGCGAGATCTTAGACTCACGTGGTAACCCAACAATCGAAGTAGAAGTATACACAGAAAGCGGAGCTTTTGGCCGCGGAATGGTTCCTTCAGGTGCTTCAACTGGTGAATACGAAGCAGTTGAATTACGTGACGGAGACAAAGCTCGTTATGGCGGTAAAGGTGTAACTAAAGCTGTCGACAACGTAAACAACATCATTGCTGAAGCAATCATTGGCTACGATGTTCGTGACCAAATGGCTATCGACAAAGCTATGATCGCTTTAGACGGAACTCCTAACAAAGGTAAATTAGGTGCGAACGCTATTTTAGGTGTTTCTATCGCTGTTGCACGTGCAGCTGCTGACTACCTAGAAGTACCTTTATACCACTACCTAGGCGGATTCAACACAAAAGTATTGCCAACACCAATGATGAACATCATCAACGGCGGATCACATGCTGATAACTCAATCGACTTCCAAGAATTCATGATCATGCCTGTTGGCGCTCCAACATTCAAAGAAGCTCTACGTATGGGTGCTGAAGTATTCCACGCATTAGCTTCAATCTTGAAAGCTCGCGGATTAGCAACTTCTGTTGGTGACGAAGGTGGATTTGCTCCAAACCTTGGTTCAAACGAAGAAGGTTTTGAAGTAATCATCGAAGCAATCGAAAAAGCTGGCTATGTACCTGGTAAAGACGTTGTTCTTGCTATGGATGCTGCTTCTTCAGAATTCTACGACAAAGAAAAAGGTGTTTACGTACTAGCTGATTCAGGCGAAGGCGAAAAAACAACTGACGAAATGATCAAATTCTACGAAGAATTAGTTTCTAAATATCCAATCATCTCAATCGAAGACGGATTAGACGAAAACGACTGGGACGGATTCAAGAAATTAACTGACGTATTAGG
Organism: Enterococcus sp. FR204; assembly: GCF_031143325.1. Lineage (NCBI taxonomy): Bacteria > Bacillati > Bacillota > Bacilli > Lactobacillales > Enterococcaceae > Enterococcus > Enterococcus sp. FR204. The sequence goes on from NZ_JAKZIW010000016.1 coordinate 45,526, forward strand.
CGACAAAGTTCAATTAGTTGGTGACGACTTGTTCGTAACAAACACTCAAAAATTATCTGAAGGTATCGAAAAAGGAATTGCTAACTCAATCCTTATCAAAGTGAACCAAATCGGTACATTAACAGAAACTTTCGAAGCTATCGAAATGGCTAAAGAAGCTGGCTACACAGCAGTTGTATCTCACCGTTCTGGTGAAACAGAAGATTCAACAATCTCTGATATCGCTGTTGCAACAAACGCTGGCCAAATCAAAACTGGTTCTCTATCACGTACTGACCGTATTGCTAAATACAACCAATTACTACGTATCGAAGACCAACTTGGTGAAGTTGCAGAATACAAAGGTTTGAAATCTTTCTACAACTTAAAAAACAAATAATTCTTTTCTAATGAAGATACATGATCGACTATTGAAAGATAGTCGAGTATGATCACTTAGTTAAGTAATCGAACTCTCTACTTGCTGAAATATCAGCAGGTAGAGAGTTTTTTTGCAACTAGCTTCTGTATATGATGTTTACAAAGAATGGTACAAGAAAAGATCATCCTTGAAAAAGGAAAGCTAACAATAACTAGCATCATATAAGAGCTTTTAAGGATAGAACAGTAGAATAGGAATCTATGAGCAAGTCCTCTCGTATAAATAAAATAGGAGGGAAGTAGCAGCATATTTTTCATAAAGTGGCTCTCTTTCTTCATTTTTACTTTGGTTGCTCCTATTTGAAAATTCGAGCACACTCAAATACAATAAAAAGAAATGGCAAGGGAGAGGATTAGATGAAAAAAGAAGAAAAAATCGCGATTTTACAAGAGAACATCCGAATTAAATCAGTGAATGGAAACGAAGGTGAAGTAGCAGCCTATTTGAATAAGCTTTTGGCAAAGCATGACATAACAGGAGAGATTGTTTCTTACAGAGATGGTAGAGATAATTTGATTGCTCGTTACCAAAAGGGCCAATCAGGAAAAGTGTTAGGCCTATCTGGGCATATGGATGTCGTGGCGGCTGGTGATGAATCGTCTTGGACCTATGCACCCTTTGCAGCAGAAATCCATGGGAACCGTTTGTACGGACGTGGTGCTACAGATATGAAGAGTGGCTTGGCAGCAATGGTGATTGCCATGATCGAATTGAAAGAGTCAGGAAAACCATTTAACGGAACAGTCAAATTATTAGCCACTGTCGGAGAAGAAGTGGGTGAACTAGGTGGGGAACAGCTCACGAAAGCAGGCTATGTAGATGACTTAGATGCCTTGATCATCGGAGAGCCAACCAATTACAGTTTGATGTATACGCACATGGGATCAATCAACTATACAGTCACCTCGCACGGAAAAGAAGCGCATAGCTCTATGCCAGACCAAGGTTATAATGCAATCAATCACCTAAATGAATTCATTACGAAAGCAAATGCTGAAATGAATCACCTCGCTGAAACAATCGAGAATCCTGTCCTAGGAAAAACAATCCATAATATTACATTGATCAGTGGCGGGAATCAAGTCAACAGCATCCCAAGCCATGCGCAGCTCCAAGGGAACATTCGATCGATTCCAGAATACCCAAATGATAAAATCATTGCATTGCTGCAATCAATCGTCAATGAATTGAATCAAGAGACAGACTATCATTTGGAATTGATGATCGATTACAACAAAATACCTGTCAAAGCTGATCCAGATTCTCCTTTGATTCATTGCATTCAGCAACAATTCAGCCAGCCATTACCTTTAGTTGGAGCGGCAGCAACAACGGATGTAGCCGAATTTACGAAAGCTAACCATTCCTTCGACTTTGTCGTCTTTGGGCCTGGTGTCGTTACTTTGCCTCATCAAGTAGATGAGTATGTTGAAATCGATAATTATTTGGATATGATCGAAAAATATCAAGGAATTATTTTATCCTACTTAGCGTAAGATTTTTTTAATA
>NZ_JAKZIW010000017.1:0-43052 GCF_031143325.1 Enterococcus sp. FR204
TTGTCACAGTCCTTTTTTCCGAATAAATGGTGTTCCAGAAGTAGCTTCTTCGGAAATAAGCCGAAATTTCACAAAAATTTGAGAAGCAATTTTCGTAAATTCCTTCTTATTTCTTGAAGCTGACCACTTCTGTCACAACCTCTTTCATATCTTATTATTTCTTCATTGCTGCTTTTAGTGCTGCTGCTAATGGGCTTTCTTCTGGTTCTTCTGCTTGTGCATATTTTTTCAGCAAGCGTCGTTCTTCATGTTTGGTCATTTTCTTCTTCTTCTGCTCTTTTTTATCAAGCATTTTTTCTGTCGTTCCATCGTGTTTACAACGGAAATAAGCACCGTTTTTACCTTCGATGATTTCCATTTTCCGGTGACATTGCGGGCATCGATGATTAGAGACTTTTGGATCTTTTCTTCTGCGGTAGTTGCAATCTGAATTGGTGCAGACATAGATTTTGCCGTCACGTGTGTTTTTCTCGCGCAGATTGGCCCCACATTCTGGGCATTTCTTTTGGGTAATCGAGAAATCTTGATATTCTTGTTTGCTTGATTTGATCTCATTCACCAAGCGTTTTGTTTCTTTTTCGATTCCATTCAAGAAGGTTCCTGCTTGTTTCTTTCCTGCAGCAATAGCTTCAAGGTCTTTTTCCCAGCTTTCTGTCAAATCTGGTGTTACTAAAGAGGGATTTACCAATACTAATAATTGCTTACCTTTAGGAGATACTTGCAGTCCTTGAGGGGTACGTTCCATCAGTTCAGATTTGATTAGTTTCTCGATAATCTCTGCACGCGTAGCTGGAGTTCCCAGACTGTATTTTTCCATTTGACCAAGCAAGCTTGCTTCTGACAATGGTTTAGGCGGTGCAGATAGTTCTTTTTTGATGGTGAAATCGGGATTGATTCTCATTCCTTTTTCCCATTTGACTGTTTCCGTCTCAGTTTCAGTTTCGCCTTTCCATCCTGCTTGGACGACACGATTTTGCCGAAAAATGAATCGTTCTTTACCAAATTCAACCGTAACTTTTGTTTGGCTGACTTTATGGGATTGAGCAAACAGTCCTAAAAAACGAGAGACAATCATTTGATAGATTTTTTGCTCTTCATTACTTAATTTTTCATAACGTGCTCTGTTTTCAGTTGGCAAAAGTGCATGGTGATCGGTCACTTTACTGTCTTGGAATACTTTTGTCTGTTGGACGATGGCTCCGTTTTTCAAATACTGCTTGACCTCAGGAGCAAAGTCGCTGACTGCTTGCAATCGTTCTTTCATCGTACTTTTCATGTCATTTGTCAGATATTTGCTGTCTGTACGCGGATAAGTAACGATCTTATGGGTCTCATACAAACTTTGTACAAGACTTAATGTTTTCTTTGCAGAATAGCCATAGCGTTGATTGGCTTCTCTTTGGATCTCTGTTAAATCATAAGGCAATGGCGCAGATTCCGTTTTTAATTTTTCTTGGACTTCTGTGACAGTTCCTTTGCTTGTACTGATCAATTGAACAAGTTTTTGTGCTTCTTCTTGTGTTTTTAAAGCAAATTGATTTTTTTGAAGCATTTTGGCTTGTTCTTTTCCAGCTTGCAACGTGATCGTGAAATACGTTTGTGGACGGAACTGCTCGATTTTCTTTTCTTGGTCTCTCACTAATGCTAGTGTCGGTGTCTGCACACGGCCTGCTGATAAATTATCCGCGTACTTCACAGTTAAGGCTCTGGTCACATTCAATCCTACCAGCCAGTCCGCTTTTGCCCGGGCAAGAGCAGATTCATACAATGCATCATATTCTTTCGCAGGTCTTAGTTGCTTGAATCCAGTTTTGATTGCTTTATCTGTTTGAGAAGAGATCCATAACCGCTTCACTGGTTTATTGAAATGCACATACTCTAAGATCCAGCGAGCAACAAGTTCCCCTTCTCTTCCGGCATCTGTCGCAATGACTGCTTCTGAGACATCTTTTCGCTGAGCCAGCTGCTTGATTGCTTTTAATTGATGTCCTGTTTTAGGAAGTGGTTTGATTCCTAGTTTTTTAGGGATCATTGGCAACGTGTCCATTTGCCAGCTCTGCCATTCCTTATTCAGATCTTCCGGCATTTTCAATCCTAATAAATGACCAAGGGCCCAAGTAACGATCACCTTGGGTCCTTCATAATAATTTTTGTGCTTTTGATTAGCACCAAGCACCTTGCTTAGGTCTTTCGCAACGCTTGGTTTTTCCGCTAGAATTAGTTGTTTCATAAAATTCCTTTCCGCTTTCTACTGTGATGGGCTGATGATTTTTCAACAACGCAAGTCCTTTGTATTGCTGTAAATCATCGTCACACTCTTCACACCAGCGCTCATCTCCGTCATTCCAAAAGGCGCTGAGAAAGTTACTTTTTGCATTGATATATTCATAATTTTGATGGATTTCGTTCCATTGTTTTTCGTACGCTTGTCGTGCTTCTTCGAAAGACTCGAATGTTTCTTCTGCTTCAATATCTTCTTCCCAGTCTTCAAAAAACCACCAAGGCTCATTGTCCCCGAACATGGTAATTACTTGATACATACTCGTGCTCCTTCTTTCAGCTTTTCTAGACTCATCTTAGTCACTTTTCAAGAAAGTTGCAAGAATTTTCTCTTATAAAAGGATCATTTAATGAACATCTTGAAAATGATATAAATGAATCTGATTGTTTAAGGCAAAGTAGCGATAAAGTCATTGATCATCCAAAAATAGCTGTCCTCTGGATCGATTGTCGGTTCTTTTGTAAAGTATCCTAAAAAACGCAAGGAAAGATAGCCGTGGATCATACTACGTAATTCTCTGCTTCGGTGGACTTTTTCTTCTTTCGTTAATTGAAAAGCCTCAAAGATCTGCAAAATGATCTGATTCGTTTCATGGATTCCATCTAATAAAACAGCTTCATTGGTATGCGGTACACTGATCAGTAACTCATACACTGCTTGATTTGAAAAAGCAAAGGATCGATAAGTTTCTGCATAGATCTGCAGTGCTTCCTGACCACTTTTTCCCACAAGAGCCCGACGCAGCTGGTCATTAAGTTCCTGCAGAAGTTTCGCTGTTAGCGCTGTTTTGACATCACGAATATTTTTGAAATGGTTATACAGCGAGGGAGCCTTGATATCCAAGCGTTTGGCTAAATGCTGAAAGGTTATTTGCTGAACATCCATCTCTTCTGCTAGTTCTCGAAAGCAGTCGATGATTTTCTCTTGAGACAGATTTCTTTTTTTCATTTCCATGTTTCCTCTCATAAAATAAATACTTCACTCTTTCAGTTTACCACGAAAAAGAAAGAGAAAAAAGAGACTTTCATTGATAAACTACATATTGTAGTTTATAATAAAGAGCTGTAGATGAAAATTTTCAGAAAGAAGGAGTCTAATTGGCTGCAAGAATAAAGGAAAAATTATTTAGGAAAAGAGAAACTTGGGAACAAAACTTGTTTGTCTTATGGTTTGGAACATTTATGGCTGGTATCGGATTTAGTTTAGTCATGCCTTTTATGTCACTTTACATAGATACGTTAGGTAATTATAGTACGTCACAATTGAACTTTTGGAGCGGATTGACTTTTTCATCTACTTTCTTGGTGACTACACTGATCTCTCCTTGGTGGGGAAAATTAGCCGACCAAAAAGGAAGAAAATTGATGCTGTTGCGTGCTTCATTAGGAATGGCAATCGTCATTTCTTTGATGGGTTGCGTGACTAGTGTGTATCAATTAGTCGCATTGCGTCTGCTTCAAGGGATTTTTTCTGGTTATATCAGTAATGCCACTGCCCTTGTCGCAACTGGGACGCCAAAAGAAAAAAGTGGTCAAGTTCTTGGAACCTTAGCAACTGGTTCTGTTACAGGAACATTACTTGGACCGCTTCTTGGCGGGATCTCTGCTTCAGCGTTTGGCTATCGCCCTACCTTTTTCATTACAGGGATCATCTTATTTTTCGTCTTCTTGTTGAGTCTGTTTTTCGTCCATGAAAAATTTGTCCCAGTGAAAAAAGAAAACATGGTTTCTGCCAAACAGATTTTCAAAGACTTGAAATATCCACACGTCGTCATCGGTATGTTCGTCACAACGATGATCATCCAAGCATCCAACAATTCCATTAGTCCAATCATCAGTCTGTACATTCGTCAATTGCTGCATGGACATGGGAATGTTACGTTGATCAGCGGAATCATCGCTTCGATACCTGGGATTGCCACTTTGATAGCCGCTCCAAGATTTGGTCGCTTAGGTGACAAGATTGGGAGTGAAAGAATACTTGCGATTGGTTTGGGTTTTGCGATTCTGGTTTATATCCCAATGGCATTCGTCACGAATGTTTGGCAATTAGCTGCCTTACGTTTTTTGATTGGTATCTCTGATGCTTGTCTGCTCCCTGCTGTCCAAGCATTGATCACAAAATATTCGCCTCATCAAGCTGCTGGACGGATCTTCAGTTATAACCAATCTTTCCAAGCAACTGGTAACGTAGTAGGGCCTATGATCGGCTCCAGTGTTTCCAGTGCATTTGGTTATCGTGGCGTCTTTCTTTCGACTTCTCTTCTTGTTTTGGTCAACTTCTTGCTTGTACGACACAATACACAAGAGATCCATCAGCAAGAAACTGCAGAAGAAAAAGCTTCAGGAGTCTCCATATCTTCAGGGCACTCTCCTTCTCATAGACAATAAGCGTAAATGAAAAACACTGCTTGAACAGTTGTCACAGACTGTCCTTGCAGTGTTTTTGTTTAGGCCTGTTTTTTCAAGAACTCAGATAAGAGGAATAATCCCTTTTCCAAGGTTTCTTTTTTACAACAGTAACCTAGTCGGGCATGCTTCGGTAAATCAAAGGCACTTCCTGGTACTAATAGTACTCCTGTTTCTTCTAATAAATTGATACAAAATGTCTGGTCATCTTCTTCGATGGCTAATTTAATGAAAGAAGTAGAGACGTAATTGGGAGCGACAAGTTCAACTTTCGGTTCATTGGCTACCCATTGTTTTAAAATCACAAGGTTCTCTGTAATGATCTTTTTGTTTCGCTCCAATATTTTTTCTTTATTCTTCAATGCATGTACAGCAAGATCATCTGACAGGACTCCGCCGCAAATCATCGTGTAGTCTCGATACTTTCGAAAAACTTCTGCCAACTCAGGTCCAGTAGCTGTCCAGCCAATACGAATACCTGGAATGGAGTAGGTTTTGGATAGGGAATTGGTTGCTATACCTTTTTCATAGACATCTACGATCGACAAGAATTCACCTTTATCCGTTAAAGGCGCATATACTTCATCTATCAATACATATGCATCTACTGTACGAGCAATTTCTGCGATTTTTTCTAAAGTTTTCCGATCTAGCAATGTGCCTGTAGGATTGTTTGCACTATTCAAACAGATGATTTTTGTTTCAGGTTTGACTAAGGCTTCTAGCTGTTCTAAATCAAACTGCCAATCTTCTTCCTTCAAATGAACAAAGTCAACAGCGGCACCTAAAGATTTGGGGATGTCATATAATTGCTGATAAGTAGGAAGCATCGAAACAACATGGTCTCCTGCTTCCACTAACGCGTATAGAGCTAAAAGATTAGCACCAGTCGCTCCATTCGTTTGTAAGATGTTTTCCGGATTGACGGTTTGATAAAGAGAAGCGACTTCTTCTTTGAAAACATCTGATCCTTCGATCCAGCCATAGTCCAATGGTTCGTTTTTGCGTTTTTCGAAAAATTCACTTACGCTAGTCCCATCTAAGCCAACGAGTTCGTCTAATGTCAATGCTTCGATCGAGCTTTGTGCAATATCATATACCGCTTTCTTTTCCCATTTATTTAGCCATTCTTCTACACCGAAATTTGCGATTTTCATGTTTCTTTCCCCCTTATATCTTGATCCAGCCTACAGCAAGCAACCCGATTGAAAGCAGTGCGGCCACACAAATCAGCCCAATCATTACTTTTTCTTTTCCCGTAATTTGATGTTTGGTTTCACGACAAGCGATCCAGTAGAAGCAAAAACCAGGAAGATAGGCAATACTACATAAAAGGACATAAGAAAATCCTGCTAAAATGATGCCCATCAATTCAAAAACTACAGCAATCCCACCGATCACTACTTGTTTTTTGATTCCTTCTTTTAAAGAAAACTGGACTTGATAGATCCCGACAAGTAGATAACAAATCAAAATTGCCGCTGTACATAAAGAATAGGCAAATTGATAGGCATAATCAGTAACTAAGAAAGTCAATAAGAATAGATTAGTCAAGATTGCAGTAACAACTAACGAATAAGTTGGGGCATTTTTTTTATTCGTTTTTCCCCAACCTTTCGGCAACAGACCGTCTCGAGCCATCAACATCGTTGTTTCTGCTGGGAGCATCGTCCAAGACAACCAAGAACCAATGATCGAAATAATCAAGCCGATATTGATCAGCGCTGCTCCCCAATTTCCCACGATTCCTTTTAAAATATTTGCCATAGCAGGTTGTGAAATAGTTGCTAACTCTTCTTGAGATAAGACGCCGTATGGCAAGATCGAAGCAAGGATATAGATAAACAATAAACAAAGCAGACCAATGATCGATGCTTGCTGGGCTTCTGAACGTTTCTTCGCGCGGTTGGCTAAAACACTTGCGCCTTCGATCCCTACAAAGACCCACATCATAACCATCAAACAACCTTTAATCTGCAACCAGATCGTTCCTTGCTGCCCTGTTCCATTCACTAGATTATCAGATACGTTACCCCAAAAATCAGCAGTGAATATATTCACTTTAAATGCGATAAATACAAATATTAAAAATAGGAATAATGGCACTAATTTACAGATCGTCACGATTGTATTGATGACGCTCGCTCCTTCAACTCCATTGTTTACTAATAAAGTCAGACCCCAAATAAAAATACTTGCAAATAAAATAGAAGGAACATTTTGTCCACCTTTGAATATCGGGAAAAATTCTCCCATGGCGCTCATCAGCATCGTTGCAAAAGCAACATTTCCCAGCCACGCAGACAACCAGTAACCCCAACCACTGATGAAGCCACCTAATTTACCAAATGAAGCTTCCGCGTAACCGAAAATACCACCATCTAGATCTGGACGTTTTTCTCCTAAATGATTCAGCGATAATACCAAAGCTAAAATACCAATCCCAACGATTATCCATGAAAGGATCGCTGGCCCTGGAGCTGCAGAACTAGCCAGATCACTTGTGATCCCAAACACACCGCTTCCGATTGACGAACTGACAACCAGAGCAACCAGTCCCCATTTGCTAATACCCGTCGATTTCTTTTCCATTTCCATCACCCTCACTTATAAAATTGAACAAATCACTTGCAAAAGATTCCCTTCTATTTTGCAACTGCTCTTGCTTAACAAAAAGCAACTTTATTCATATTATTGGATATTATGAACTTTTTACACAAGTATTTCAAGTATAAAATGAATAAAAATTAATTTTATTGCAAAAAAACAGCTATGCTATCCAAAAGAAAAGGTGTTTCTTTTGTTAGCCATAGCTGTTTTGATTCATTTAATATCGCTTAAACGTATTGTAAAACTTTTGTTTCTTGATATGCGTGGTCGATCAAACCACCACCCAGACATTCCATTCCATCATAAAATACAACTGCTTGTCCAGGAGTGATTGCACGTACAGGTTCGTCGAATACGACTTCTGCACGATTATCATCCAATAAGCGAACTGTCACAGGAACGTCTTGCTGACGATAACGGAATTTCGCTGTACACTTGAATTCTTTTGGCATTGGTTCATTCGTCGTAAAGTGGATTTCACTTGCATCCAAGCTTGTGGCATACAATGCAGGATGATGGAACCCTTGCCCCACATATAATGTGTTTGTCGCTAGATCTTTTCCTACAACAAACCAGGGTTCTTGCGAATCTCCTCCGCCACCGATCCCTAGTCCTTGACGTTGACCAATCGTATAATACATCAAGCCAGCATGTTGTCCTTTGACTTCACCATCAAGAGTGACCATATTTCCTTTTTTTGCTGGCAGATAGTTGCTCAAAAATTGTTTGAAGTTCTTTTCACCAATAAAGCAGATTCCCGTTGAATCTTTTTTCTTAGCAGTCGCAAGGCCTGCGCGTTCAGCAATTGCCCGTACTTCTGATTTTTCCATGCCGCCTAGAGGGAACATCGTTTTTGAAAGCTGTTCTTGTGATAATTGACTAAGGAAGTAAGTTTGATCTTTATTATTGTCTACTCCACGAAGCATGTGGACCACGCCGTTTTCATCGCGAGTGACTTGCGCATAATGTCCAGTAGCTACATAATCGGCGCCAAGATCCATTGCATAATCCAAGAATGCTTTGAATTTGATTTCTTTGTTGCACATCACGTCTGGGTTAGGTGTACGTCCTGCGCGGTATTCGGCTAGGAAATATTCAAATACACGATCCCAATATTCTTTTTCAAAATTCACAGAATAATAAGGAATCCCGATTTGAGCAGCTACTTTCGCTACATCCTTATAATCTTCCGTGGCCGTGCATACACCGTTTTCGTCCGTGTCATCCCAATTTTTCATGAATATTCCGATCACGTCGTATCCTTGTTCCTTTAACAAAAGTGCTGTTACAGATGAGTCGACACCGCCGCTCATCCCTACGACAACGCGTGTTTTGCTGTTGTCTGTCATGATATCACCATCATTTCAATTAGATTCTGAAACATCTACGAGTTGAAGGTCGCAACTTTTCAGTATTTTACATTATACGTCATATTTCTGAAAATTTCATCCCTTAATTATCAAGTCGTAAAAATACTGTTCTACTGGACCTATTCAGTACACAAACATGATAGTCAACCAAAAAATCACTCATCTTTTGAGCATTCGATATAAAAAATTGGCATACTCATAAAAAGGGCCAGCCTTTCGGCAATAAGGAATAATTTTATAAATTGTGAAAAACTATTTTTCAAAATTGCTTCTTATCGCTTAAAGCTGCACGTCTCATTTACAACCTTTTCTTTTTAGATGTTATGAGTTGCTCAGATAAGTGATTTTGTTTACTCTAAGAAAAAAGGGAGGCAAAAGATACATGAATTACTTTACCAGTGATATGCACTTTTTCCATGAACGCTTATTAGGAAAAAACGACTTTGCTCCGCGGCTCTTTGCAAATGTGGATGAAATGAACCAACAGTTGATCACTAGCTGGAATGCAGTAATAAAAGAAACCGACCATGTTTATCATCTAGGCGACCTTGCTATGCATCCGCAATATGAAAAAGCAAATGCAGAAATTTTGGAACTGGTCACTCAACTGCAAGGAACAATCCACTTGATCAAAGGGAACCATGACAGTCGCGCTTTTTTCCGTTATTTAGAAAAAAATGATCCTAGGCTTACTGACGGAAGTCCCAAATTTTATTTTTATGATGTAGGTGCCATCGTTAAATTCGACCATCAACAATATTACTTGACTCATTATCCGATGTTGCTCGGGCCTAACGACACTATCCGCAATCTTCATGGACATATCCATCATTACAGCGTACCTATCGAGAACGATGTCAATGTAGGCGTAGACGCACCGGAAAGAGAACTCTTAAAGGAAAAACTACCATTTGGCACTCCGTTATCTGAGCAACAAATCAAAGAAATCTATGAAGCAAAGAGGGAGTACGATAGGTCGTGAAAAAACTGCCCTATATCAAGTATTAAACAAATAAAGATAATTACTCATATTTTTCATTTGAGTAGGCTTATTGCCACAGGAACATTAGGATCAGAAATGGAGTTGTAACAAGACTTCTGTCACAACTCCATTCCATACTATTCGTCTTTTTGCTCATGGTGTTCTTTTACCAGTTTTTTCTGTAATTCTTTATCATAATTTCGGGCAGCTGACGTTAAAAATAAAACGATTCCGCATAATAAAATCCCGATTCCAGAAAACAAGAACATTTTTTCTACCCCTAAACGATCAGCTAATGGTCCTGCAAATAATAATCCAATTGGACCTGCCAGGTTCATCAAAGAGTTGAAGTTCCCTAAGACACGACCTAAAACATTCGATTCATAACTCTGCTGGATCATTGCCATCAGCAGTGTATTGAAATATGGCGTTGCACAACCTGCTCCTGCATTCAAGATAAGAAAGTACAAGAACCCTTGACTATCGTTTGGAACCAATCCGCTTGCACCGATCGTCAGGCCCATAATGATGTAGGCTATAATAATAGGTTTCATTCGGTCTTTCCATGTTCCTATAAAACTGATCAGTGCACCGCCTAAGAGCATTCCGACTGCGTAGACTACTTCCACTGCTCCCGCCTGTCCAACGGAACCACCAAAGTAATCTAGCGTCATCAATGGATACAGACTGATTGCTGGCATGAACAACAGAATCACAAATGCACCATTGATCGTTATGTACCATAACCCTTTATTATCCATCAATTGCTGCAGCCCAAATTTTGCATCTTTAAAAATAGTAAGCGGAACTTCCAATATTTCAGGAGAAACTTTTGGGATCTTCACAAAAATCAATAAGCCGACACCAAAAACTGCCCCCAATACATCTAATAAAATAAGGTAATTGACAGGAACGACTGAAAACAAAGCCGCACCTAGAGCTGGCGCAATGATGAAATTCGCTGATTGGACCATTCCTAACTGTCCATTCGTCCTTGTTATGTGAGAAGATGGAACGATTGTCGGCATAATCGACTGGATCGTTGGCATTTGGAATGTTTGTGCGACCGAACGCATAAACAAAGACACAAAAACTAGCCAAATCGGGAAGGATTCTGAAATCGTTCCGACTACTGCTAAAATAAGCGCGAAAATCGCTACAATAATATCCGTGACAATCAAAAGAGCTTTTTTATCCCAGCGATCCACTAGCGGTCCTACAAATGGGCTTAGTAAAACCATGGGAATCATTCCTAGTAAAGTAGCAAAACTCAAAATTGTCGCCGAACCGGTTTCTCTTGTCAAATACCAGATGATCGCATATTGGACGACCATACTAGTGATTCCTGACAAAAACTGTCCCGATAAAAAGAACAAATAATTTCTCTTCCAATTCGTTAAAACGACCGACTGTTCATTTTCCATAAACATCCCTCTTTTCTTTTTCATTTTGTATAGCGTTTGCACAACAATCATTATACGGGATTCTTTTTTCAAAAAATACCTTTTTCCCTAAATAACAAACGTTTCAATTTAAATTTCTTTACTTAGAAACAATAAATCAGCAAAATATTAAAAATAACAACATGTGTTAAATTTAAAAATAAAAAAGACAACTAATTTGCGTCGTCCTTACAAAGTTAGTCATCTAACAATAGGCCGTTTCAAAACTAGTTGTCTTTTTATATCCACAGATCATTCGACTTTTTCGAATAACCCACGGCTAATCATCCCATCCATCAGAAAATAAAATTTATCTTGGCTCATTTTCTGTTTTGGATCTTTGAAAATATTGACTGCTTTCAATCCATTTGCTGTAGTGATCGACATTTTCAATGTTTGAATATCTTTTGATACAGTGATTTTTAATTTGAATCCTTCTTTGCTTTGCGGCGTGGCATCTAATGGTCGGATCAATTGATAATTGCCTCCGTTTGTTTCTGTAAATCCATTATCGCGCAATGTATATCTTTTTGCATCAGGATGCAAACGATAGCTAATTGGTGCGCCCAGTACCGTTGCTGTTGTTTCAAATGCCATGATTTTCACCTCGATAAAATTAGTTTCTCTTTATTATAAAAGTTTATCCTGATTTTTACTAGGTTTTTCAGTTAAGTTCCCTAAAAAATGAAGGCGTTCTCTCAGACATCTGTTCATATAAGAATGACTTCACTAGTTATTTTTTGACAGCACGAACCAATTGATCAAGGAAATACTGGATGTCGTCTTCGGTATTTCCCAAACCAAAGCTGATACGGATGGATTCTTTTAGTATCGGTGTATCTTCTCCATACATTGCTTCTAATACGTGTGAAGGCTCGATATTTCCTGCTGTACAAGCTGAACCAGTAGAAATAGCGACCCCATTAAGATCAAGCTTCATCAGTAGCAAATCATTTGCTTCGCCAATTAAGCGAAGATTCAACACATGAGGGAGTTTATTCGTTAAATCACCATTTACTTGATAAGGGATTTCGTTTGCTTCTAATGTATCAAGAATCAATTGCTGGAATCCTTTATATTTGTTGTTACGTGCTTCACGTTCTTCAGGTGACAGCAGTTCAACTGCTTTTGCCATACCCCAGATCCCTGCTAAATTTTCTGTACCTGCACGCCGCTTTTCTTCCTGCTCCCCGCCTAAAAGCAATGCAGGGATATTTACTCCGTCTCGTTTATATAAGAAACCGACGCCTTTTGGCCCATTGATTTTATGAGCAGAGATACTTAATAAATCGATTCCTAATTCTTCTGGATGGATCGTTTGGTTTCCGTACGCTTGTACCGCATCTGTATGGAAATAAGCTGGATGATCCGCTAAAAGTTCACCGATTTCTTTGATTGGCATCAAATTTCCGATTTCATTGTTCCCGTACATCACAGAGACCAAGATTGTATCTTCTCGTAACGCTTTTTTGACCTCTTCGATCGACAGATTCCCTTTTTCATCTACAGGCAGATATGTAACGTCAAACCCCTTTGTCTCTAAATATTTCATGGTATTAAGAACAGCAGGATGTTCGATAGCTGTAGTGATTAGATGTCTGCCTTCTTTTTGACGCGAGAACGCTGTTTCTAAGATAGCTGTATTATCCCCTTCTGTTCCCCCACTGTTAAAGATGATCTCGTGAGGTTTTGCTTGCAGACTGTCTGCAATGATTTGTCTTGCTGTTTCCAATTTTTCATGCGCGTGGCGACCAAATCCATGTATGCTTGAAGGATTTCCAAACGTGTCTTGCATGATTGCCGTCATCGCTTCAATTACTTGTGGATGCATGGGGGTAGTTGCCGCATGATCCAGATAAATAGTTTTCACTTCATTCATCCCTTCCAAATTATTGCTAGGCACATTCTAGCATAAAATAGCGAACAAACCAAAGAAGAGCTCATTTTGTCTAGAGGACGTTTCATGGGCATAGAAAAAAGGAGCTGTAACAAAAGTCTTGTCGCAGCTCCTTGAAGCTGCTCACTTCTGTCACAACTTCTTTCCCTCTTTTTTTTGTTTATTCGAATTCTTTTTCTTCCAGACGGAATAACGGACTCATCGGTGTATTTTCATGGATGCGTTTGACCGCTTCACCCATTAATTCTGAACATGTAACGATTGTTAAGTTTTCTGGATGACGATTTTCTTCTGTGAAAACAGAATCAGTGATACAAATATCTTTGATTGGTGCATTGTCTAAAATACTTTTCGCATGATCGGACAATAATCCATGTGACGCACAGGCATATACTTCTTTTGCGCCGTTTTCTTTTAATACATTTGCTGCTCGTGCAAGCGTTGCTCCTGTGTTCAAGATATCATCTACCATGATACATGTCTTTCCTTGAACATCACCGATCACATAACCACCCTCAGTTGAAGCATCATCTGCATGATCTACGATGGCTAATGTGCTGTTCAAATATTCTGAAAGACTACGTGCACGCTGAACACCGCTGTTTTTTGGCGAAACAACTACGATGTCATCTCCCGTCAGACCTAATTGACGGTAATAATGAGCAAACAACGGCATCGTAAATAAATTATCTACAGGAATATCAAAGAATCCTTGTACTTGAACCGTGTGCAGATCTAAAGTCAGTACTCGAGTTGCCCCTGCTTCTTCGATCAAGTTAGCGATCAATTTCGCAGTGATCGGTTCATGAGGTTTCGCCGTGCGGTCTTGCCTAGCATACCCATAGTAAGGCAATACGACATTGATCGTTTTCGCACTTGCTCGCTTCATTGCATCGATCATGATCAGTAGTTCCATATAGTAGTCATTGACAGGTGCATTCGTTGATTGAACGATATACACATGATCCCCTCGAATACTTTCTTCGATATTGATGGAAATCTCGCCATCACTAAATTGCTTCACGACGCTTTTACCTAATTCTGTTCCGAACACTTTCGCGATTTTTTCAGCTAATGGACGGTTGCCATTCAAACTAAAAATCTTCAACGTGTCATCCTGATACTTATTACTCATGTAGTCCTCCCCAAAACTTCTCTATTCTTCGATAGTTTAACATATTTTTCCAAGATTTTCTGTTAATTTCAGCAAATTCTTAAGGAAGTGAAACTGTTCCGTTACTCCAACTGGCAGGAATGACTTTATGATAATCGCCCCAGTTGTCGTGTACTTTGTAATAACGTTCTCCTGTTTCAGTTTCAAAATAAGCGTACGCTGTCACCCAATGATTGCCATATGTACTGCCAAGTACTTTCAAAATACCAATCATCACAGGTTTGCCTTCACGTATACGTTTTGTAGCTCGCTGCCATGAACCTAGAAGAGTTGCTCGTGCACGCTCATGATTGCCATTCTTCTTTAAAAAACTAGAAATCCCTGTACTAACCTGAAAAGGAATCGTAGGAAGTCCTAGTGGTTGGATCTGGCTACGCAATGCCTTCGTCAAAACCAACGAATCAGCCGTATTTTTCTTGCGAATCTCATTTGGAAGCATCCACCCCTTACGATAGTCTTGATAATAGGCAAGGAGAACTGCTGCCGCGTAAGTACCACAAAGATAGCCTGAGGGGGTAGCCCATTTCTTATACCTCAAAAAACGTTCTTCTGGCAATCCCACCCAGCAATTTGCGAGTTCCTTTCCTGACCTTTTTTCTTCGATCAAAACGAGAATATCTTCTTTTCTGTTGATCCATCTAGATAACTCGATTGGCTCTTCATTGATCAGCTTCCATTTTTTACAAGAAAGACCCTCTTGATAAGTATATTTTGCTGGAGAATATTCTACCGGATGTCCTGATTGATCGATAATCACATAACTTTGATCTTCAAAAACCAGAGCTAAAAAAAGCAATTTACTTTTTCTTGACTGCAGCTGCTGAGTGCTGGCTAATTTTTTAATTTTTTTATCTACTTTGAAATATAAAGGTTTATCCACTACTTGATTCAGTTGGGATCGCCTCCTTTTTTTCATTATAAGTGAAGGATTGAAAAAAACAAATCAGTTTGATTGTTCGAATTTTCAATTTTTTATGTTCTATTTGTTAATTCCTTCATTTTGTAAGATAATGGGCACACGAAACAAAAAAGGAGCGATCGATGAATGAACAAAGAACGATTGAAACAAGATTTCTATGAAGCAGTCAATGAAGAATGGCAAAAAACAGCAAAAATCCCTGCAGATAAACCAGCTACAGGCGGTTTCCAAGATTTAGTTGACGGGATCGACCAACTTTTGATGGAAGAAACAGACGATCTGCTTGCCCATCCAGAAAAAGTGTCTTCAGAAAAAATGAAACATTTCCTTGCATATTATCAACTGGCAAACGATTATGACCGAAGAAATGAGTTGCATGCTCAACCACTTCAACCTATAATCGAAAAAGTTGAATCATTGCAGTCTTTCGACGAATTGAATAAGCAATTTCCAGAATGGCTGTTGGATACATTACCATTGCCATTTAATCTGGATGTAGATGCAGATATGAAGAATGCGCAAACGAACGCCTTCTTTGCTTATCCGCCTTCTTTATTCCTTCCAGATAAGACGTATTATGCATCAGACCATCCCAACGGTGCACAACTAATAGGCGTTTTCTTTGATATGGCTGTTCAGTTATTAGAGCTTGCCGGCAAAGAAAAAAGTCAGGCAGAAGCAATCACGGAACAAGCAGTGCAATTTGATAAATTGATTGCTCCTCATGTAAAAAGTGCAGAAGAAAACGCAGATTACAGCAAAATGTATAATCCGCAATCTTTTGATACATTTATTCAATACACAGATAAACTGGACTTGAAAAAACTTGTCACGGGTTTGATTGGGACAACTCCAGATAAAGTGATCGTAACTGATCCAGTGTACTTCGATCATTTGAATGACATCCTGACAGAAGCTCATTTTCCGTTATTCAAAAGCTGGATGATCATTAAAACAGTACGTTCTCTTAGTGGTTATCTATCAGAAGAATTCCGCCAAGTCAGCGGAATCTATTCTCGCGTATTGTCTGGAACAGACGAAGCAATGCCTCAGAAAAAAGCAGCGTATTACCTTGCCTCTGGACAATTCGATCAAGTAGTTGGCGATTACTACGGAAAAAAATATTTTGGCGAAGCTGCTAAAAAAGACGTAGAACAAATGGTGAAAAAAATGATCGCCGTTTATAAAAAACGTCTAGAAGAAAATGACTGGCTTGGGGATGCAACAAAAGAAAAAGCCGTCATAAAATTAAATAACTTAGGTATCCAAGTAGGCTACCCCGATAAGATCCCAGCATTATTCGACCAGTTCAAAACAGTACCTGCAGATCAGGGTGGTACTTTGCTTTCAAATACTCTTGTTTTCAGCAAACTCACATTAAAAGATCGTTTCAGCAAATGGAACAAACCAGTGGATCGTTCAGAATGGGAAATGAGTGCTGACACGGTCAATGCTTATTATCATCCATTTCGGAATGTGATCGTCTTTCCGGCAGCGATCCTTCAAGCACCATTTTACAGTCTAGAACAATCAAGCTCTGCTAATTATGGTGGAATCGGAGCTGTTATCGCTCATGAGATTTCCCATGCATTTGATAATAACGGCGCTTTATTTGACGAATATGGCAACTTGAACAACTGGTGGACAGAAGAAGATCTTACACAATTTCAAAACAAAGCACAAGCAATGATCGAAGAATTCGATGGTCTGCCTTTTGCTGACGGAAAAGTAAACGGAAAATTAACCGTTTCGGAAAATATTGCTGATGCAGGCGGTCTAAGCTGTGCATTGGAAGCAGCAAAAACGGAATCAGATCTTTCTATCGAGGAATTCTTTGTCAATTGGGCAACGATTTGGCGTACAAAAGCAAAAAAAGAATACCAACAACTTTTACTGCAAATCGATGTCCATGCCCCTGCTAAACTCCGAGCAAACGTGCAACCAAAAAACCTTGACGAATTCTATGAAACATTTGGTATCACGGAACAAGACGCTATGTATCTAGCGCCAGAAAAAAGAGTGCGAATCTGGTAAGAGGTTGTGCCAGAAGTGGTCAGCTTCAAGAAATAAGAAGGAATTGGGGAAAATTGCTTCTCAAATTTTTGTGACATTTCGGCTTATTTTTCGAAGAAGTTACTTCTGGAATACCATGTATCAGAGGTTGTGAAAAAGCCGCTTAGTTTCAAGTAGTAAGAAAAATTTTGTGAAAATGGCTTTCCACATTTTTGCATAAATTTGACTTACTACCGAGAAACTGGCTTTTGAACACCGTTTATCGAGAGGTTGTGAAATCAGCGTCCTGACCTGAGTATTAGAGAAAAAAACGGAAAAATAGTTCTTCATATTTTGCCGTTTGTTGAGCTAATACCGAGGGTCAGCTGATTGAACACCGTTTAGTGGAGAGATTGTGAAAAAGCTGTCCTGCATCAAGTAATAAGAACAGCCAATCAAAAGCAGCAAGGAGAACCTCATCTATAAAAAAATAGAAGGAAGTGAGACATCTATTGGTCTCATTTCCTTCTATTTTTACTTTCCTCAGTCAATTGTTTTACATCATAAAAGGAGAAATTCCACTTATTTTTTTCGCTGTTTCATGACATAAACAACTACACCGATTAACAAAATTCCTCCAGCTAATGCTAGCAACGGGTTATTAAATTCTCCCGTTTTTGGGAGTCCTTGAGTGCCATCTTTTTTACTTTCTTTTGCTGTCCTATCCGGATGAGAAGGTTTTCCATTTGGTGATTCATTTCCTGGATTTTCTCTTTCTGGTTTGTCATTTCCCGGGGGCACATCGGCAGTTTCTCGCACAGTGATCGCTTTTTGCTGGGTAACAGATTCTGTATGAGCAGACCATTTTTCCCCATCAAATATTTCCGAACGATAAGTGACTTCTAGCGTATATTCTCCTTTTGAAGGTGCTGAAAAAATAGCGGTATGATTAGAAAATTGAGCACTTGACTGTGTTTCAACGATTTGGATCTTTTCTGGGAAATAACGCATATCTTCAAAGACAGGCGTTCCTTGATTTGGTGTGAAAGTTGACACAAAAACTGTAAAAGGCTTCAGTTCAATGATATTTCCTTCTGCATTCTCCGCCACACCATTTGCTTCTTGTATAATAATCGGATTATTTTGTTCATTTGGTTTTGTCTAATTTGGTTCTTGTACGATTGCATACTCTGGATATTCCGAAGACGGTGAGGTTTCTCCGTCAAAAATAGCACCTACAGATAATGGAAGACCATCCACTCTTTCCTTTTCTGTTTGACGATTCCCCGGTTTAATCTGCATCAGTCCATGAACATGGATACTTCCATTTTCATAGCGCGTAACAGGCTGCTGACCTTCTTTCGAACATGTATTTAGAGACTCGATCCAATCTTTTGATACGGTATGTCCAAGAGTATTTTCTGATTGTTTCTCTCGTTCATTCCAATAGTAGTTCAACGAGTGGTAGATTTGATCTTCGTTTTGATTCAATGGGCGGATCTGCTCTCTCATCTCAAGATTCTCTGTTCGGAAAGATAAGATACCAGAAGCATGGTAGTCTGTGTTTCCTGCTGAAGAGGTATAAAGAGCCACATTATATGAACCGTTATTAAAACTTGTACTGCTATTGACGATAATATCTGTTCCGCTATTGGAATCGATTCCTTTCGCAAGATTTTCGAAAGACAAACTATTGATCAATTCATGAGGGCCCGTTAAAGAAGAACCGCCCATTTTGAATCCATTACCGTTACCTTCTCCCTCAATTCCCGGTACCCAGCCGTTTCGATAAGCAACTGAGTTTTTGATGATTACTTTTCCGATCGAACCTGTTTCATTTTTAGCAAAAAGGTCCCAACCGTCATCTGCATTATGATACGCGATACAACCGTCAAATACATTTCCTTCTCCTATTGTCAGTTTGGCCGCAAATCCATCGGCATCTTCAAATCCTGGATCGGCATTTTCAAAAGATGTACAGTTCTTGACTAAGTTATGCGCGGGCCATGCTTCGAAAGGATCATTTGAGCTACCGCTGATTTGGATTCCTGTATTTCCATTCCGATAAGCATGAATCTCTTCGATCAAATTATGATTTCCAGAAATCTGTAATCCTTTTTGCATAGCTGCACTATTTGTAATGTCAAACCCTCGTAAACCCCAGTAGTGACTGAACAGTGTCATCCCATTTCCAGTTCCTTTAAAATCAAGTACAGGACGCTTGTTTTCTGGATTTTTCTCTGCAATCAACTGAATCGGGTTTTCTCTTGTCCCGTTAACGCCTTTTGGAATCGTCAATCCTCTTTCGAAGGAATAAGTTCCAGGCGCCATGACGATTGTCTGCCCAGCATATGCGTATCTCAATGCTTGTGTTAGAGATAATGGATTTTGTCTGCTTCCGTTTCCTGCATCTGACCCTTCTGGTGTTACATAAACTGTCGAATATTTAGGTTTACGGTAGTCCACTATATGAAGAATCTCTTTTGTTTCATAACTAGTCATCTCTACGTATTCTTCTGGCGGATAGTTTTTATCTGGCGTAAAACTGAAAGTAAATTCGTTCGTTCCTTCCATCAGTTTTGTCTGATAATCAAATTCTCGATTCGCAGTGATAGCCAAGTCTTTTGCATTCTTAAGCACCTCTCCTGTTGCTTTATTTTTAATTGTCAATAATCCGTCAGCATTTGCTCTAAAGGACATAGTATGATCTTGGTTTCCTGAATGATTACTAGAGGTCACAGTGTAAATCGGATCAATCAAGCGAGTAGGTCTTTCTTGCCCAGGAGGATCTGTCGCAGGATCTGAGTAAGCAACTTCGATTCCTTCTACCTTGATCGTCATATTCCTTGCTGCAGCAAATCCTGCATAAATAACCGATTCATCTGAAGCGTATAATTTTTCCCAGTCATACATGACGTCAGAAGCCATTTCTTCTCCTGTTTCAGGATCGTAATAATATGCCTCTAAACCAGTATTCGTTTTTTTCATCTCTACGTCCAGTTTAGTAATCGAGTTCGTGGCCGGAAACAGATTCCCATGACCGTTTCCGAATATATTATAAGAACCTGTTTCTTTTTCCAAGAACCTTGCTGAAGTCTCTAAAGGTGTTGTTTCCACTGAGACACTCCCAGGAGCTGGCGCAGCTTGCGGATCTTCAGATGATATTCCTGTGATTGCCCGTGTCCCCAATCCAAGTCGCATCGTATATTTGCTGCCGCTCGTGTTGACCACTTCTTGTCTATCCGAGTCCCAGACATATTCGATCCGACTGCCTAGTATGGCAAATGAATTTGAATAAAATGCCTGCCCAAACAAATGATCTTTTGGTACTGCGTCTCTTACCATTAGAGCAAATCCTTCTTGGGCATTCGTATAGGTCCAAGATTCTATTTCGATCGTCGCCCGCATCCTAAAGTTGATGTCTTTGGGGATTGCTTGATAATAATAGGTCATTCCATCTGATCCGCTTGACTGGATTTTTCCGCCATTATTCGTGGAAGAGAGCCGCACGCCGTCTTCTAATGGTTCAATGGCATACCTACTAGCACTTGTGCTTTCTCCGAAAACAACCCCTTTCCACTCTTCATTTGCTTCTTCAGATTGCTTTTTTGTCTTTTCATTTTCTGATTCTTTCATCATAGGATCATTTCCTTCTTCCGTATCCATATCTTCACTAGTTCTTGGTACTTCCTCCATTGTTGACATTCCTTCAATGTTCACGTGTGCATTTTCTTCGTTCACAGACTGTTGTTCGTTAGCAGCAACTTCAACGACAGAAATTAAAACCGGGGTACTGAGCATAAGGAGATTCATCATTAGCGCACTGTATTTTATACGTTTTTTTAACAAGTGTATTCCTCCCGTAACAAATTAGAAAGCGTTTACTTAAAGTATTACCTAATTTATTTTCACTGTCAATAAAAAACAAAATTATAATAAGTGTATTTTATAAAAAGAAAAAATATAACTTAAGTTGTTGATAATAAAGAGATTTATTAACGTAAAAAGAATAATATTTTTTTAAAATAACGTATAAAAAAGAGCGTAAAACAAAGTCGTTTGTTTTATGCTCTTCTTTTATTATTTTGTGCTTTTTATTTTATCAAATCACTTTGTTTTTTTATAAAATTTCTGCGCCTAGTGTGGATTCAAAATGTCTCAATGCCCATTCATGTCCAACGGGATCGAAACTTGCCACGGCATCTTTGAAAATATGGAGTTTGTATCCAAGATTATACGCATCGACTGCTGTATGCAACACACAGATATCTGTACATACGCCGGTCAAATAAATATCTGTGATCTGGCGTTCTCGCAAACGGATGTCTAGATCTGTTCCACTAAAAGCGGAATAATGCCGTTTGTCTATCCAATAAACATTTTCCTCTTGCTCATAGTCTTGGTATAAACTTTTTAAAGAGCCGTACAATTCCCGTCCACCCGTTCCTATCACATTATGCGGAGGAAATAAGCGGTTCTCCGGATGAAAGGAATCTTTTGGATCATGCGCATCAATGGCAAAAACGACAAAATCCTTTTGATCAATAAACTTCTTTGTATGAGCAGTCAGCTTTTTTTCAATTACTTGTCCTGCTGTCCCAGTAGTCAGCTTTCCATCCTCTGCAACAAAATCATATGTGTAGTCAATCGAGATCAATGCGTTCATCTTAGTCCTCCTTATACGAGATGTTTGACAAATTCAATCACCATTTCTGCTGATCGTTTGCCTGCGTCTTCGATAAATTCGTCAAAGCTTTGTGTCGCCGAGTGATCTGCTGTGTCGCTCATTGCACGTACGATCAAAAATGGGATATTGAACTGACGAGCTGTTTGTCCAACAGCGGCTCCTTCCATTTCGCAAGCTAATGCTTCAGGGAAATTCGTTAAGATTTCTTTGATTTTATCTGGCGAGTCGACAAATGTATCACCTGTAACGATCAATCCTTCTTTTGCGTTCAAATTCGTTGCTTTTGCTGCTTTAACCATTTCACTGCGCAAATATGTGCTTGCTTCATAATATAGAGGCATTCCTGGTAATTGTCCTGGTTTGTAGCCAAATCCTGTTGCATCTGCATCAAAATAAGCTACTTTGTCTGATATAACGATGTCACCTACTTGTAAGCCTTCACCGATTCCGCCAGCTGAACCTGTATTGATCACCATGTTCACGCCGTATTGTTGGATCAACAGACTTGTGGTAATAGATGCTAAGACTTTTCCTATACCGGAACGTACAACGATCACTTCGTGGTTACCTAATGAACCTGAAATAAATAAAGCGCCTGCGCGTTCCCATGATAATGGTTCGCTTAGGTTCTCTCTCAAAATTTTTACTTCTTCTTCCATTGCGCCGATAATACCGATTTTCATCTTTTTAATTCCTTCTTTCTATATAAATGCGATTGCTAAAAAAACCACACATAACATTAGGATAACAATAATAAGAGATTTCATCAAAAAAGAGTTCCATTTGGTCGTCTTTTCCCGTTCGCTGATCCTTGTTTTCGTGATTGGTTTATTCTTTTTGCTTTCTTTACGATAAAAGCTAGCAATCTTTTTTTCTTCTTGCTGATAAGCTGTTTCTGCTTTTCGCTGTTTTTTTAATGACTCGCTTGCTTGTGCTTGTTGTCGCTTGCGAAGTTCGCTTCGCGTAATAAGCGGTCCTCTGGCCATAAGCCGATCCCTCTACTTTCCTTTGGTCAATAGTTCCCAGTATTGAATCGCATAAATCGTCTTTGCATCACAAATCAACTGATCTTTCATCGCTTGTTGCGCCTCTTCAAGAGTTAGATGATACAACTCCAGTACTTCGTCTTCATCTTGTGCTAAAGGATTCTCGACCTTCTCTACCCCTTGTGCATGATAAATATGAAGGACTTCATTTGCAAAACCTGGTGAAAGATACATCGAAGTAAGATGGCTCAGCGACTTCGCACGATAGCCAGTTTCTTCTTCTAATTCTCTAGCTGCTGTCATTTCGGGATTTTGTCCTTCTCCTGGATCGATTTTTCCAGCTGGAATCTCCAAAATCACTTTTTCTAAAGGTTTTCGAAATTGTTTGACAAGAAGCAGTCGATCTTGTTCGTCAAAAGCAATGATCCCAACACCGCCAGGATGAAATACCAGTTCTCTCTTCGAAGTTCCTCCATCTGGCAAACGAACTTCGTCTACAGCAACATCAATAATTTTTCCGCTATAGATTTCTTTGCGACTGATTGTTTTTTCTTCAAATTGCTCATTGTTCAGCATATCTTCTCCTGCTTTCTTTGTAATCATAACTGCTTTTTTTTCATTTTTCAATTTTTCTCAAAAATTCCTTATTAGTTTACCATAGATAAACCTTAGATTTTCTCTAAATATAGAAAATCCTTCTTTAGTCCGATACTCTTTCTAGTAGTCCGTATGCTAAAATAAGTATGTAATCGAATAACGAAAAGAATTCAATACTCAACGATAAATGACATGGAGGGTTTATTATGATAAAACGAAATTGGCCGTGGCTTCTAGCATTGGTCTTGCTATTTCTCTTTGTCCGAAACAATAGTTTTTCTTTTGTTCTAGGACTTTTATTGATAGGTGTAGTTTTAGTTTTGTGGGGACTCTTTGGTTCGCGCAGGAAAATTTTGTGGGGACTCTTTGGTTCGCGCAGGAAAAAGGGAAAACAAGAAGAAATTCCTGCACTGACTGACGAACTTGAAACTCACTATGAAAAAAGCGGTATGACAGCGAATGAAATTTCATTTTTTCGACAAACAATGAATCAAACAAAAAATGAGATCAATCAATTGCAAATGAATATGCAGCAGACAGCCAAACTTAAAGCAATCGATCTCCGCCATGATCCAGTCAAAGCAGCAAAAGCTTTATTCAAAGAATTGGTGAAAGAACCAAACCGACTGCATGAAGCAAGTCAGTTTCTTTATACGCATCTGCCGAATCTAGTTGATTTGACAAATAAGTATAATGAGATCAATGACCATGAGATCAAAAACAAACAGACCTATGAAAAACTAGAAGAAAGCACGCAGATCATCGACCAGCTGTCAGCTTTAATCGCACAAGATTATCAAAAATTCGTTGCTGAGGATCTAGATGATATCGATGTAGAGATATCTGTTGCGAAACAGAGCTTAAAGCGTGATAATAAATATGAACCAGAACAAAAGGATTAACTCTTTTGTTCATAAAAGAAGACTCGGAACATTCAGATGATGTCTGGCTGTTTCGAGTACTTTTTCTAAAGTAGAGACATTCATGTAAGAATCGAGAACAGATTCAACAAGGAGGAATTTTTTATGGATCATAAACCGACTGAAACAAAAGATGTTACACCAGTTAACGATACACTTGAAGATTTATTGAACAACCCGTTTTCAACTCCAATAGATACGCTGACCACTTCACAACAAGCGGAGATTGATCAGCTCCAAGAGCAACAGACAGCTGCTCGTTTAATTGACAAACTACCGGCGGAACGCCAAGAACAAGCTAAACAGCTAGCAGCAAAAATCGATGCTAATGATGCACAGTCTGTCATCAGCTACGGATCGGCTGCCCAAGCAAAATTAAGTGAATTCTCACAATCGATGTTGAATCATGTGCAAGCACAAGATATTGGTCCTGTAGGAGATTCCTTAACTGAACTGATGTATCGTCTCCAAGAAGCCAATCCTGACGAACTGCGTGCCGGAGAAGGGAACATCTTCCAGCGTGTCTTCGGGAAGGTCAAACAATCGATCTATGAAGTGACAGCAAAATATCAAAAGATTGGTGCACAAATTGACAAGATTTCAGTGAAATTAGATAAAGAAAAAGACGGTCTGCTAAAAGATAATCTGATGTTAGAACAGCTTTACCAGAAAAACAAAGACTATTTTGATGCACTGAATATTTATATCGCTGCTGGAGAATTGAAAATGGAAGAACTTCAAACAACGATCATTCCAGAAGCGATGAAAAGAGCAGAAGAAACTGGCGATCAGATGGATGTTCAGATTGCCAATGATTACACGCAATTCCTAGATCGTCTGGATAAACGTACGCATGATCTTCGCTTAGCTAGACAGATCACGATCCAGCAAGCACCACAAATCCGTTTGATCCAAAACACAAATCAGGCCTTGGCTGAAAAGATCCAAGCATCTATCGCTACAGCCATTCCGCTGTGGAAAAACCAAGTCGTGATCGCATTGACCTTGCTTCGTCAAAAAGATGCAGTAACTGCTCAACGCCAAGTCTCTGAAACAACAAACGACTTATTGAAGAAAAATTCAGAAATGCTGAAAATCTCAGCCATCGAAACAGCGAAAGAAAATGAACGTGGAATCGTGGATATCGAGACCCTTCAAACCACTCAAAATGATTTGATCGAAACAATCCAAGAGACATTGCGTATCCAAAAAGAAGGAAAAGAAAAACGTCGTCATGCAGAAGTAGAGCTTGGACACATGGAAGAAGATCTGAAACAAAAACTGTTGGATTTAACCCAATAGATCACCTTTCGCTTGTTACTAAAACAAACGCCCATCAACAGTGTAATAAACTGTTGATGGGCGTTTTTCTTATCTTTCTTCTAACTTCTCCATTGGAGTCTATTTCTCATTCATCTTGCTGTGTCCATAGCCATAGCCAAAATAAATGATCAGTCCAATAACCATTACGATACCGAACACGATCCATGTCACAGTTTGCAGACGAAGCATCAATACAATACAAGTCAAGATGGAGACGATTGGCAATAGCGGAACGAATGGCACTTTGAATTCTCCAGCTTTTGGCTTGCCAAACATTTTTCTCAACTTCAGTAAGCCTAGACTAACAAGCATCAAATAGGCGAGCGCCATGATATTCGTTAGTTCCGCTAATACATTCAATGGGAAAAATCCGGCAAAGAATACAGCTGCCACACCAGCGGCATAAGTCGCTTTTTTCGGTGTACGATGCTTTTGATCGATTTCTGTCATAAACTTAGGAAGTAAGCCATCCTTGCTGACAGCAAACAGTAAACGAGCAAGTGAATACATCATCGAGATCGTTACCGTCAGTAGCGTTAAAATTGCCCCTACAGCGATCACCGCGCCCACTGTTCCATGTCCTACATACCTCATTGCAAAAGCCACTGGGTCATTGACTCCTAGTTCAGTATACGGAACGATTCCTGTCAAGATCAGCGTCACGATGATGTAAAGGACAGTAGCAATCAGTATCGAACCAATGATTCCTCTTGGCACATCTTTTTGCGGGTTTTTGACTTCCTCGGCTGCCATTGCAACGGCATCAAATCCCAAGAAAGCAAAAAACACAAGAGCTGCACCATCTAGCACACCGGAAAAACCAAAAGGCATGAATGGCTGCCAGTTATCAGGTTTAACGAAAAATATTCCTACAATGATAAACAACGCGATGATACCAAATTTGACATATACCATGGCATTATTCAAACGTAATGCTTTCTTGGCTTCAAGCGACACGATGTAAGTGACGAATATCACTACGAGCACCGCAATCAAGTCAATGTATGTACCATTTTCCGGATTGTACCCGCCAGTTAATGCTTGTGGAAGTTCGGCCCCTAAACTTTTCAAAAAACCTTGCATATAGCCAGACCATCCGGAAGCAACAGAGGAAACTGCTAGTAAAAATTCCCCGATCAACAACCACCCTGTCAGCCAGGCAGCAAATTCACCAAATACAACATACAGATAGGCATATGGCCCACCAATCACTGGCACTCGCGAAGCAAATTCTGCGAAACTTAATCCAGACAAAATGACAACGATTGCAGCTAAGACAAATGAAAGTGACAGTGCTGGACCAGCATTTTGATTGGCCGCAACCCCTGTCACCACAAATATTCCCGTACCGATGATCGCACCAATTCCAAGCATGATCAAATCAGACGTTTTTAGTTCTTTTTTCATCTCACTCGTATGATTGAGATTGATCTCTTTCTTACGAAACAAATCCATTGAAGTTCCTCCCCATTTTAGGTTGGAAAACAGCGATTAAACTGTTTTCATATACCCTAAAAGGATACCACCTAAAATGACTAAAAGGCAACCAACAATAACATAAATGAGCTCTTTTTTCGTTTTTCTTTCGCCAAGGATGAAAATCCCACCTAAAGTAGAGATAATGATCCCCATTTGTGAAAGTGAGAAGCCAACAGCTAAACCAAGTGATTTGACTGTTAGAAGCATGCAGATGTTTCCTAAGCCCCATAATAATCCACAGATCATGTTTTTCCACACAAACTGATCGACTTTAACTTTACGGAAAGCAAAGAAGCTTGCGCCTAAGATCATTCCGATACTTTGAGGTAAGATAATTGACATCGCATCCAAATTCGCCCAGTTGACGATGATGGTATATACACCATAACCAATCGTAGAGAAGATCAATGCTCTAAAACCCTTACCAAAATCAAGCATTTTATTATCTGTATCTATTTTTCCTTCGTCATCTTGTCGGGCAGTCAAATACGCACCGCTTACAAGAAGAGCTAAAGCAATAATACCGTATACATAATCTTTCGTTTGTGTCCATTCATGGAAGAAAACGGCTCCCGCAATCGTATTCAAAATTAATTGAAAACCAGTAGACAATGGTAACCCTACAGAAACACCCATGTACTTCATTCCATGGAACTGTCCATTTTGTCCAACACTCCAAGCTAAGCCGGATAAAAATCCGATCAAGAAAATCCAAGGGGTGATTACAGGACTAACAACGAAAAAGACAACTAAAGAAAACAGAAATGCACCGATCGTCATTCCTAGTGTTTGTTGATTGGCATCGCCACCAATTTTACCACTTACTAAACCAATACTACCCCATGCCAACATAGGGACTAATGCTATTAAAATTTCCATAACCAATCTCCTTTTATTTCACATGATAAGAAACTTATCAGCGAAAACGTTAACAACACAAGCACTTTTTTTCGTTTCTAACGATTTTCTAACGTTTTTCATTATAAAAATTTAAGATTGGGAAAAATAAAGTCATTGTTGTCCCTTTTCCTTCAGTTGATTCAGCCGTCAAATGGATACCTAATTTTTCGGCCAGATTTTTTGCTAAATAAAGTCCTAATCCTGTTGAATGTGTTTTGCTAAGTCGACCATTTCTCCCAGTAAATCCCTTATCAAAGATCCGTTTCAAGTCTTCCGCTGGGATACCGATCCCTGAATCTTTAACTGAAAGGCTGACTCCTTGTGCTTCCTTTTCTATGCTCACAATGATGTTTCCGTGATCCGGCGTATATTTGATGGCATTACTAAGCAATTGGTTGAAGATAAAAGCGATCCATTTAGCATCGGTCAAAACAGTATGATCCTCACCAACGATCTCGTAGCGAATATTTTTTTGGATAAAATAATTTG
This sequence comes from Enterococcus sp. FR204, assembly GCF_031143325.1. Lineage (NCBI taxonomy): Bacteria > Bacillati > Bacillota > Bacilli > Lactobacillales > Enterococcaceae > Enterococcus > Enterococcus sp. FR204. The sequence goes on from NZ_JAKZIW010000017.1 coordinate 28,457, forward strand.
CCTGACTGCGTATCACAGGCTGAATGATTCCTTTTAGTCCATATTCTTGGATGAGGTAGTCCCGCGAAAAACTGTCTAGTCTTGCATAATACAAAACTTGTTCTACGTATTCATCGATTTTTGATAATTCATTTTCTAGTAATGTATACTTTTGATCGTCAATATCGAACTCGATCGAACGAACTAGCAATTTAGAAGCGGAAAGTGGCACTTTGATTTCATGGACCCATGAGTCAATATAATCTTTTTGGTCTTGTTGATTACTGATTGCTGATTGCATTACTTCTTGGTGTTCACGGATCAGCTGATTGATATATTCTTCCACAAGTTTTTCTTCTTCTGTTCGTCCACCGCTCAAATAGTTTTGCAAAGGGGAAGTTTTTTGTATGTCGGCTAATTTTCCCCACCATCTTCTCTTGCTCAAGTAACCACCCAGCAGATAAAAAATCAGAAAGACGCCCTCAATCAAAGCTAAATAAGCAATTGTGCTCAAATCAACTTTGATGTTTGGCGCCAGCCACATCACAAAGATCGTCAATGCAATAAAAAACAGCCATCCCAAGATCAATGTCCACTGATCTTTCAAATATTTAAAAAAATTCATCTTAACCGCTCATCCTTTCAGGGAACGATATATCCCTGTCCTACTTTTGTTTCGATATATCCTTGGATACCTGCCTGTTCGATTTTTCGGCGTAACCGATTGATGTTGACTGTCAATGTATTGTCATCTACAAATCGTTCGTCATCCCACAGTGCTCGCAGCAATTTTTCCCGACTTAAGATCTTTCCATTGTGCTTCATCAAAATAAATAATAGACGATATTCATTTTTGCTCAAATCAATGATCTCTCCGTTGATTTCCATACTTCCGTTGTCAACATTCAACGTAATGCCATTGTGGCTCATCATTTCACTAGATAATTCTGTGTAGTTGTAAGAACGGCGAAGTAATGCATTGATTCTTGCAATCAGTACATCGATTTGGAAAGGTTTTGTCACAAAATCATCTGCCCCCATGTTCATAGCCATGATCATATCCATATTCGTATTCCTGCTGGAGATAAAAATGATCGGTACTTTCGATACTTCACGTATTTTTTGACACCAATAATAGCCATCCAAAACGGGAAGATTAATATCTAGTAATACAAGCTGTGGTTCTTCTCTTTCAAAGTCTGAGAACACTTGATTGAAATCGGTCGTTCCAAAGGTTTCAAATTGCCATTTCTCAAGTTCCTCCATGATCAATTGTCGAATAATCTCTTCGTCTTCGACTACCATGATTTTTGCCATAAAAGATCCCTCCATCTTTCTTCTTGCTACTACAATATCAAAGAAGCCCTTGTGAAACAAGTTGGCTTACCTGGAAAATGTCATTTTAGTAAACGTTAAAAAAAACTGGAAATATGCGATTTAATCGCTTTTGTCTTTTCAATACAGCTTAAATTTATTATGTTATTCTTAACAATTGGTCTATGATCTGTTATTTTTCCTTAGTTGTTTTTGTCTTTTAAATTTCCAATAACACCAATAACCGAAAAGCGTTAGCACTAGCAATATACCTAGAAGGAGTATAAGTAATCGATAAAGATGGTATTTTTTTGTCTGTTCTATCTTTGAAGAGACTTCTTCTGTAAAGGGAACTCGCCTTCCTGTCACTAGTAATCGGTGAGTGTTCACGGTGTAAGGTGTACAAGTGATAAGTGTGACTAGATCCTGCTTTTCTCTGATTGCTAATGTATTTGTTTTTGTTGGAAGGACAACAATTTTCTCAACGACTTCATAAGCGAGCATCCGACCATACACTTCAAGATAGAATCGGTCATCTTGCTCCATTTCTTCAAGATCCGTAAAGAGTTTTTTCTCAGCAATACCGCTATGGCCGGTAATCACGGAATGTGTACTCTCTCCTCCAGTTGGAAAAGAGGTGCCTTGCAGGACTGTCGCTCCTCTATCTAACAAAAGATCATTCGTTTCATCAAATAAAGGCAAGCTAACATTGATTTTCGGAATATAGATGGCTCCGATCATATGTTGTTCGTAATATTCTTTTCCTGGATTTTGGACATTTCTAACCGCTTGCTCAAAAGGATCTTTGACTTGTCCCATTCCTGGGATTACTGATGTATGAGCAAGCGTCTGATTTTTCTTTTCATGCACTGCTAATTGTTGCTCATGTTTTTCTTCTTTATCGCGTTCAAGCTGCTTTTGATAATTCTCGATCCTTCTTTGATCCAAATAATTGCTGAGAGCATCTGCTAAAAATGGATATGTAAAAACTGCAGCTCCGGCAAGAAACATCACTGCCATAAATAATTGTAATAAAAGACTGATTTGGGTTTGAGGTCTATTACCTATTTTCTTTTTCATTTTCTTCACCTTCTTATTTAAAAAAACTGCAGCAACCTTTATAAAACCGATTGCTGCAGCTTATTTTTGTTGCTTATACTTCAGACTTCATTTTAGATTTACGGTACCAGCTGTACGCTCCAATCATCAAACTTATTCCGATTAGTAAGAATGCCAAGAGCCCGTTCCCACCAGTAGCAGGAAGTGACCCGCGTTTCATATTCGGTACTCTTTCTGGCCCTGGATTTTCTACTCCTACGATCTGAATTTCTTCATTATAGCTTCCATAAGAGATGATAAATTCAGTAAGGGCTGCCTCACCTGTTGGAAGTACATAACCTTCTGGCGCCATGGTCTCTTTCATTTGATAGGTTCCATAATCTAACCCTTGAACCTCAAAGTATCCATTTCCATCTGCGACAAATTCTGTTGCTTGTCCGCTTGTTGCCCACTCAATTCTATCTGCTCCTGATTCATAAACAGCTAAAGGCGACTCCCCTTTATAAAATATTGCGTATTCAGAACGGTCTTCATTCCACAATTCGAATCTTGCATCTTTAAGCAATTCACTGCTTGATGCATCATATTTTTCAAACTTTCTTCCACCTGTTGTGACTTTCTCTGGCGGCTCTACTCCTTCTTCATAATCAAATTCATCATTTCGTCCGATTTCAATAACCGCTGTGTTGTTATGGAAATCATCCGCTTCTAGTTCTGTGGAAACCTTCAAATTATACGTGATCGTTAAATCTCCTCCACGTGCATCTGCTAATCTACCTAAAGTATCTACTTTGGCTACTCCATTTTCTTCTGTCAAAATCGTCACGACAAACCCGTTGTTTACTACTTCTACTATATAATCTTGTCCTTTTGTTAAAATCGTCTCGCCGGCTCGCACTTCTATTTCCTGATCATAATAAGTTAGACCAACTGTAGGCGTATCTGTGATTTTGTAATTTTTGATAACAGCGCTTCCGTTTTCAAGGACAGAATCGATGAAATAAGGAATAGGTGCTGTGATCGTGTAAGAAGCCGTTTTTCCTCTTTCTAGATCAATATAAGAAATCGTTTCTTGTTCTCCAGCTTCATTAATAATCGTTACTTGTCTAAGGTCGCTTTCCTCTACATTCATCTGTTTATCTGCTTCTCTGATTTCGTTTTTCGGATACAAATGCACATCTGTATTGTATGTGTCTTTCCATGTAGAACCATCCCACACACCATTCACCATATCAGGCATCATCACTGGCATCATGACAACCATTGGAGACGCGATTCTGGAAATATGAGCTGGCGAATAAGTTTCTAAGAAAAGATAGACTTTATCTCTAGAAGAAGGTGCTTCTTCCGTCACTTGGACGGTAGAGAATACCGCTTCTCCAGCTTCATTCGTTGTTTGTTTGTCAATACTTGTCAGTCGATATTTTAAAAACCAACTTTCTGTGTGCCGTTTTTGAATCCATTCAATCGCTTCGGCAGAATTAAGACCGTCTTCTCGTTCCGGTGTTAAAGGATTATCTCGAATCAAATCGTAATATACTTCCGTTACGTCAAACAAATCAAAATCGACTCCTGGAATATTTTCTTCACCAAAATCCGTAGAAACCAATCCGCTATTCGGTCGTTCTTCCGGAACAGATGAGAAACCTTTTTTGTGTAATGTAATCGTCACTTCACTTGGTTTTTGTGCGACTTCTTCGGCTTTGACTAGTTTTCCGTTCCCGAAAATCCCTATTCCCGCAGTAACGAGTAACAGTACACTCATTCCCGTGACAATCATTTTTTTATTCATTTTTTTCTCCCCGTTCTTTTTTTATTAATAAAACAGCACCTAACAATAAAAGAATTCCTAGTAAAGAAATCAACGTTCTTGCTTCATTCGTTTGCGGGAATACGGACCATTTTCCTGATTGACCTGGATTGCTTGGACCACTCGGCTCTTTCGGTTTGTCCGTTGTTTCTTTTACGGTCTCGTTATAAACACGTGGTGTTGCGGATTCATAGGCAGAGACTGGAACTTTCCCGGATTCTAATTCAGCCATCTCCTGTCCGTTAACTACTACATATTGTGGTTGGCCTTTTGCATCCACCCAAAATTCAGGGATGATGACCTCGATTCTCTTACTTGCTTCATCCATCTCGTAACCTTCCACACCTTTTAATTCTTCAAAATAATAGGTGCCAGAAGGCAAGAAACGTTGTCCTGTCGTAACAAGGCCCTCATTATCCGAAATGAATTTGCTTACATTTTTGTCATTCAAAGGATCATTGTCTGCTGGTTTGATCCATTGATTTTTCAAGTCATTAGCAGGAGCCATATCTAAATAATATTTCTCCCCTTCTATCATCTGATATAGAGCAAAAACAGCACCTTCTAATGGTTTTCCTTTTTCAGTTGTTCCTCTTTGACGTCCATACTTGAAGAAGTATGGATCTCTTAGATAACCGACATTTTTAGGATAGATATGAATCTCTTGCAGTTCCTCGGTTGATTCTGTCGGGTGATAAATTGGCAAAATAGCAGCAATTGGGATAGCTGTCTGATCGATATCAACATCCAATCCAACTTCTGGATCAATCGATTCTTCGAAAATCAAATAAACTGCATCCCGATCTTGGTTTTTCTTAGGTGCTTTGATACGTGCAATCCCGTCTCCTAATCCGCCAACCGTATCTTTCCCAGTTGTTACCGAAGTCCCTATTTGGACAAGCCTTTCTTCTGTGATTAGCTGACGGATATTGTTTCTGTTCGTTTCAGCGATTTGCTGGACGAATTCTTTAGGAGTCATGTTTTCAGCATCTTTTTTTTCATGATAATAATCGGTCATGTCGTAAATGGCAAATGTCGCTCCATTTAGTGGCACCGTCTGTGAAATGATATCTGCTGTTTCCCCTGCTTCCTCAGAGATAGCCAAGCCATCATTTTCATGGTATTCAAATTGATCGTTATAATCGATATCTCGAATCATCCGTTTATGCAACACGAATTCCACGACATCTTCCCCTGATTCTTCTGCCGACATCGCCTGTGGAAGAAGGACTGCTGCAAGCGGTAGTAAAACAAGTAATTGAAGCATCAAACACAACAGCTTTTTCATTACCTTGCTCCCTCCTTTTTAGATTGTCTGACAAACAAACCATAGGCTGCTCCTGCAAGCGCCATGAAGAATGCAGCAAGCAGGATATAGAATAATCGTCCGGATCCTCCTGTAGCAGGCAACGGATTTTCAGGATCGTTCCCGACACTAAGCTGTAATCTGATTCGATTTGTCTCCAAAAGTTCATATTCTAACTCTTGCTGTAGATCAGGCGTCTCTGCTTCTTCGTTTGGATAATACGAAATCTCAACTTTTAGTGTACCCGCTTCTTTTCCTGGAACTACCCGATCATTTTCTATGTCAGGTTCTTCTCGATAACTAATTTCTAAAATAAAGTAACCTGGAAGTTTTCTATAGCTGTCAGGTGACTTCACTTCCTTGATCCGATAGACCCCTTCCAACAAGTCTGAAGCATTGAATAGGGAAGAATCGTTTGGATCTGGTGCCAAGCCTCCCTCGATGATTTCATACTCTCCTGCACTATTTTGTTTCTCAATTGAAAATTCTGCGCCTTCAAGACGTCGGCTATTCATACTGTTAATTTTCAAAAGTTCCAAATCGATTGGCGCTAGTTCATCTTCTAAGGTTACTTGTAGTACACCATCGATGATTTCATAGCCTTCCGGCAAGGGAGCAGTTTCGTTTTCGATGACCGTATCTTCAATGATAAACTTACCTTCTTCATTCAGTGCAAACTGGAACACTTGACCAGATAGCCGATACCCATTTGGTGCGACAGATTCCGAGACCTCATATTCACCGATAGACAGATGCAGAGGTTGGTCGTAATTTAAATCGACATACTTTTCTACTCCTACGGCACGAGAATAGAAGTATCCGATCCCAGGCAAACGTTTCGATTCTTCTGGTTCTAACGGATTACCAGTGTATGCTCGATACAGCGGGAAGGAAGAATCCCCCACTTTCCTGATATCGAAACCTGCACCATCTAATGTATGGCCTTCATGGTCTAATTTTCTCACTCGGATCTCCCGATAATCAAACGTATTGTAAGCAGTGAATGCTACCCATAAACGATCCTCTTCATCTGTTGTATACGTGAGATATTGCCAATTTTCTTCACCTGTTTGCTTGAGCTGGATAGTCCCTATACCATTATCGTAAAGTCGCAAGATCCATGTGTCATTTTCGTCAGGTTCTTTGAAACCTTCTGGGTTCTGGCTCTCAATGATTTTGTATTCTGCATAGTTGGTAGTTTCTTCACTATCCTTATAAACAAATGAATCTGGCTCTCCGATTGGATGAATAACTTTCTCACCATCCACGATTACATATTTCCCCTCTTCATCTACTGAATAGAACGTGAGCCTCCCTTTCTCTTCCTCCACTTCGTTCACACCAGAAAGCCCTTTCGCTACTGGATATCCGATTTCCAGTCCGTTACCATCTGTTTCATAAAGTTCAAACTCTGCGCCATTGATTGGCATATTACTGCCTTCAATTAGTTTATTGATATTCATGTGGATTGGCTTGAATTCATTTCGCATTTCCAGTTTGACATACAACTCATCATACTCTGTGCCTTCTATGTTGGGCTCTTGTACAACAGAAAGCTTGTGATATTCTCCTTCATAATAGGAATTCGGATCTTTACCTTCCGGTCCGCCGACTCTCGAACCAGATGTATATTCATCTACAAGCTCGTAGTGACCTAACATCTCATCTTCGTTGGCTGCATATTTTTTGATTTGGAATTGATACGTCTCATCTACTAACTGATAACGTGGTGGTCCAGCGATCTCTCTGATCCAAAATATGTCGCTGACTGCTCCAGTTTCATCTCCTAAAATCGGCATCTTCGTTTCAAAGATCGCTATTCCGTCCGTGGTCGTTTTACTTGTTTCGATTGGTTCGGCTTCCCCACTCTCTGGATTTTGGTCATATAATGCAAATTCGACTCCAGCCAACGGCTCGCCATTTTAACCCTTCTTGCTGACTTGGAAATTACGGCCTTTATGTTCGTAACGAATGGAAGGAGATGGGAAATACATCCGTCCAGTAGTGATATCATTCTCATAATCCTCCAGGTTCTGAATATAGGCCATATTGTTCACTGTGTAAAAATTTCCGTCTTGAGCTCCCGCATCAAGTTTTACTTGGTACTTGATCCTGACCATTTCCCCTTCACCTAAAGAAATCGGAGAAAATTTATAAGCTTGGTTTTCCCGTCCGACATGCGTTGTCGGAGTCGCCACTACTTCTGGTGGGGCTTGTCCATGACGTTCTTCATCCCATATTTCTGGCTCTTGGTACTTCATGCCATTTTCTCCTGGATCTAGATGGTAAAACTGAATATCTGCCGATCTGCCAGCTCCAAATGGTGAGACATTAAAACCAGTTTCATCATAAAGTGTGGCTTGCTGGATCGTTCTCTTGAAGGTAGAAGAGATATCCTCCAAGGCTGTAACAATGTCATTCTTGTTGTTCGCATTGTAATATCGCGGTGTTACGCCATCTTCTTCTAAATCAGCAATATTTTTCAATACATTTCGTCCAATAGCATCTAGTCGTTGTCTCCCGCTAACGTTTCCATCGATTCCTAAACCAATGGAGAAGATACTTGGCGGGTTCTCTTGATACTTGTTTTTCAGCCAATGATGATAAGCAACTGTGTTGATCGCAGATGACTTTTCTTGCGAAGTAGGACTGCCATTCGTATTGTTATTAGAAGAACCATCACCAACCCAGTGAGTCGCTTTATTATCTCCTTCTTTTACCTCTCCATAACGATAGTGTACATTTACTTCTTCTGGACGGTTAAAGTCAGATGCGTAGGTAACTGGATGAGTAAACCCTGCATTAGAAGTATTCCCAGAAAACTCCTCAAAATTTCTGAACAAAACGCCATTATCTTCAGCAATCTTATCTTCCATCACAGTCCAGTTGCTCCAAGCTCCATTAGTGCTCGTACGATAACTTGACTGAATCGGTGCATAACTGAAGGTCGGTGTCCCATCTCCCACAACGATCAGGATTTTTTCTGGATTTCTATTTTCTCCGCCATTGTCTTTATACAATGTTTCATAGCCATTTTTAAGCCCTAGTGTAAGCGGAGTTCCTCCGATTGGTGTACGATTTAATGCTGTATTCTCACTTCCCGTCAAACGATTGATATCATTTGTCAATGGAAAGATGTCCGAACTGATTTGCTCATGGTTATTGATAGCTGTACTATTATGGTAAAAATTCACCATACCGATTCGAATATCCAGACTCGGGTCAGAGAGCAGATCTTTACTCATTTCGTTTACTGCCTCAATCAACGCAGCATTTTTAGTTTGACTATTGGTCCCAGCGGTTAATTCACTCATACTCGCTGACTTATCTAGAACAAAAACGATATCGATTGGACTGATTTCCTTTTTCTCGCCCCCGATGACATCTAGATAGACATTGTAAAGGGTTGTTGCATCTTCAGGATGTAGATCAGATGCTGTGCTGCTTGGCAGAACAGGTTCTACCCATTTTTTGATGTACGCCCCGTTATAATCCAAGTAACTGTTTTCAAAATTCCGTTCATTTCCCCAAAGCTGAACGGTTTGAGCTGGAACGTTTCTATCTTCTTCGCCTGCAGTTGATCCATTATTAGTAGCATAGTCGTAATTTCGCCAGTTCGCTCCCCCGTTTGTATAATCACTATCATCGATCAGGTTCTCTCCGTCATATGGCGAGCCTTTGTCTCCTTGATAGCGTTCATTGCTTTGTGTCCAATTTCCTAACACTTTTGTATAGTCATTCGTTGTAAATTTCGGGTAGCGATGCTGTTCGTTTTCAACTTCTCCGCTAGGATAGATATATTCATAGGGGTCTTGCGTAGCTGTTGGCCCAAGACGCTCCAAAATACCGTTGAATAACTGGCGTTGAATGCGCTGGAGTGCTTGACCGCTGGGTACGATTGGTTCGTCCAGCTTTTCCATCTCATTTTCTTCGCTACGTTGAATTTCAGCGGAATCTTCTGTATCAGTTTCATTTTCTTGTAATTCTTGGTTATCTATTCTTTCATCAACCACCACTTGAAGAGGTAGTTCCCCTTCGTTCACATCGGGGATCTTTTCTGTTTCAAAAATCAATGTGCCGGTTTCTGCTTCTTTTGAATAAACTTTTCCGACATACCATTCTTGACCATCGATTGTCTCGACTTTTAGGTCTTCTCCATCTTCATCATAGGAGGATAGACCTGTTCCACGAACGTTTTTTACGGTACCAATCCCGGCGGCTGCCGCATCGATTGCTAAACGTATTCTACCTTCATTGGCACTTTCCTTTTTTTCAAAAGCCAGATGCCATTCAAGGGTTTCTTCTTTTTCAATATACTTCCCTTCAATTTTTGCATAGTCCTCATCTAAGAATACCTCATCCTCCTTTGTTTCTGTTGACTCAGCAGCTACATCCAGTGTCGCCATATGATAGACTGACTGGAAATATGGTCCAAATAGCAAACTGACAGTTACTAACTGCAAAAGCTTCAATTTTAACCCTTTCACATCCTTATACTCCTTTCAAAAATATTTGTCTTCTTTCACAACAATCAACAAAACAATGCCCATCTAATTATAATTTAATTTAATTTTAATTTTAAATCAAATAATATCCTTTTTAGTTAAAAAACACCAATTATACAACGTTTATTATTAAAATTAAATTATAAAATTTTATAACATTCTCATTTAACAAAACTTAAGTTATTAAGACAGATGAATAAACAACTACGCTTTCCTCGAAACAAAAAAATAAAGCACAAATGCGCATTTACGCACTCATGCTTTATTCGTACAATTAATTCAGATAACGGCAGCGCATAGGATGCCAATAACACTTCCTAAAATAGCTCCTCCTAAAATGTCAGTAGGATAATGTAAAAGTAAAAAAATCCTCGAATAAGCGATCAAACAAGCAAATAAAAAGGCTAATATTCCTGCAACTGGACTTAATTCGAACAACGCAGCTACTGATAAAAAGGCTAGCGCTGTATGTCCTGAAGGAAAAGAAGAAGTCTTCGGTTTACTTGTGTAAAGGACAAGCCGACGATTTTTTTCATAAGGTCTTTTCCGTCTTGTCGTTTTTTTGATAAAAAGCAAACCAACAAAAAAATAGATCAAACTGCCGATAAGAATGGCTAGACCATATTCTCTAGTATCAGGTATCAAGACTAAAACAGCAGCAAGGAGCAACCAAATAAAACCACCATTAGAGATATTACTGATAAATTTCAAAAAATTGATTTTTCGACTATCCGTTTTCCGTTGCTTGGCGAACTTGTTGATAATACTATCATCGATTTTAGCAATCAAACGCAACATGTTATTCCTCCTTTTTAAGAACCTTTTCTTGCGTACGATGGATAAAAAGCAGGACTTGAAAATAAAACAAGAAACTGAAACCTAATAAAGCAAAATAGATTGGTCCTGCAAACCAGAATGCGACAAGAAGGATCAACGTGCCTGCCAAATAGAAAAGCGCGCTTTTGAAATCATTAAAAAACAAGAAAAATGCAGTAATCCAAGAAGCTTCTTTTTGTTCCAGTTGAAGCAAGATTTTGCAACTAAAGAGAAGCGCGCTTAATAGAAGCAAAAACAACGTAGTATACATCAATGTATAGCCAATTCCCCCACCCCAATAGCGGAAAATCCGATAATCGATGAATAAAAGAAGAAAATAACTACTTGCTAAACTATCTTGCTTTCCATAAAGAGAGAAGTTCTCACGAAACTTTTTCCAGAATAGTGAACCGAGCTTTTTCTCTTCATTTTTTTTGTAATGATAAATCATATACAGAACTGTTCGACTTGCAGTTCCTAATGTGAAAACAGGCAAGACACACAGGAACCATAGTAGCTGTAAATGGATAAGACGTGGAATCCATTCAATGATTTCTAAGAAATAATCGTTGACTTTTTTACCAATCGATCGATTCATCATCCTTTTGAACCTCCTGTCAAATCCATCCCTTCAATGAAATAACGTTGTGCAAAAAAGAACAGCAAAATCGTCGGGATCAAGACAAGTGTTGCTCCTGCCATCAGATAATTCCATTGTGTCGTTGCTTGGTTCTGAAAAACTTGCAAGCCAATCTGTAACGTGTATTTTTCTTGATCTTGGATATATAACAGAGGACCTAAGAAATCATTCCAAGCTGCGTTGAAGGAATTGATCGCAATGGTAATCAAGGCAGGTTTCGTCAATGGAAGCATCAAATGACTCCAAATGTACAAATGATTCGCTCCGTCGATTTCAGCAGCTTCGATCAATTCATTATTGATCGATAAGTAAAATTGACGCATCAGAAATATATTGAACGCATTGCCGAAGAACGATGGAACGATCAGGGGCAAATAAGTACCTACCCAGCCGATCTTGGAGAATAATACATATTGAGGGATCATCGTTACAAACCCCGGGATCATCATCGTAGAAAGAACCAAAGCAAACATCAGCTTTTTCCCAGGAAAATCAAGCTTCGCAAATCCATAAGCAATAAAAGAATTTGAAAGGACATTACCGATCACTACTAGCACAGTGATGAATAATGTATTTCTTGCATAGCGCCAAAAAGGAAAGGCGGCAATCGTATCCAGATAGTTTTCCCATACGATTTTTTCTGGGAAAAAGGTCGGAGGATAACGAACGATTTCTTCCATTGGTTTCAATGAAGTAAACACCATCCAAAGCAATGGAATGATCAAAATGATTCCTATTACTGTCATGAGGACATAACTTAGTATTTTTTTTGTTTGCCGATTCACACTGGTCTTTTTGAAATAATCCATCATTTGCCGTCACCTCCAGAATAATAGACCCACTTAGGTGCAAGCTTCAAATTGACAAACGTCAGAACCAACACGATCAGAAACAGGATCATTGACATAGCCATCGCATAACCCATATCAAAAGCTACGAACGCCTTGTTCCACATATGCAGATTATAAAAAAGCAAAGAATTTGCAGGTCCGCCTGTTCCATTTTTCGTCATGACATAAGCTTCTTGAAAAATTTGGAAAGAACCGATCGTAGAGGTGATCACATCGTAAAAAATAATAGGAGTGATTAATGGCAAAGTAATACTTTTGAACTTTCCCCAAACGCCTGCTCCATCGATTTCTGCTGATTCATATAAAGATCTAGGAACATTTTGTAATGTAGCTAAGTAAAGTAGCATTGCTCCCCCAGAACTCCATATTTTCATCAAAATCAACGCAGGTTTCGTCCATTGTGGATCAAACAGCCAAGCTGGTCCAGGGATATGGAACCAGCCCAGAAATGTGTTGATCAATCCTGCAGATGGAGAAAGCAGCTGCACATCTGTTGCAACTTCACTTTCTGTCTCATCCAGATAAATGATTAAGGAATCGGGAATTGCAATATCTTCAGCTGACGCTGGAATAGTTGAGCTAAATTAGTCATCATATCTTTATTATAAAATAACTAACAGCAAAAAATACGATGAAAAACAAACTTGGAACTAATGTATCATTAATAAATGTTGAAAGATTCAGCAACTCATTACTGTATGATTTTAGCAGCCCAACCAACATATACCCTATAAAAGCTAATAAGATGGTTAGGAATCCTTTAGAATTTTTACTCATTCATAAACACTTCCTTAAATAGCTTTTATTATAGAAGGTATTGTAAATAATAATATTGACAAAAAGTGACTCAAAATAAAAAAAACCTTACATTATACTGGAATGAACTGTATTGATAGTGTACCTAAAAGCTCTACTGACATAAGATCGTGTAATCGGTAAAGTAATTTTATTAATTATACGGGATGTAATCAATTAGAGAATAAACTAATCATAAAAGGTACTTTTACATTCATAATTGTCGCTTTGAGATTCTACTTTGGTTCACTATCTGACCCAATTGCACATTTTCGATCATTACAAGTATTGGTGTCGTTAGAACAACTAAATAAAAACTAGCGGTAGATTTTTCAGAATCTATGCTAATTTCTGTATGGATGTTCCAGTGATGGCAAATTTCTCTTTTCATTGTTTTTCTTGTCGCATGATATGCCTTTTTGTGTTATTCAGTTAAACTATAGAAATTCTTTCCTAGACAGATCTTGATCCCAAATTTTACGTTTTTGAGCATCGATATAGTTTAAAATGACATTACTCATATCTAAAGAGTTTAGATTTTTTAGGACTAAAACTGTCAGTTGTTCTTTTTCTTCTTTCTGTTAAAGTATTGTCGCGACTTTTCGTATACGTTAAGATATGTCGTGAAAAAACAAGTTTTGTGACACAAAAAAACGAATGACTTGAGGAAATCACCTCAATCATTCGTTTAAAATGCTATATATTCTTTAGTTTAAGATACGGAAATTAATCCCATCGACCACACTAGTAGAATGAAGGACATTTACTTGGCCTTTTTTTAATTTCGTTATGTTTAGCATATAAAAATATTATAGAGTTTACTTACAATGCTTAAAACATATACTGTATAATCTGATCAATTTTAGCCATGTCTTGCAATGGTAAGTTTTCTATTTTTTTGAGTTTTCGTTCCTTAAAATCAAGAGATTTTAATTGTGAAATAATTACTTGTCCTTTTATATCTAGCTCTTCAGGTAATGAGTAACGTGTCGGTAAATTCTTTATAGTGGAAGTAATTGGACATATGACCGAAAACATTGTTTTACGGTTAAATTCATAACGAGAGACGACTAGTCCTGGTCGTCTTTTTTGAATTTCTTTTCCTACGGAGGGATCAAAATCAATCCATACAATATCACCTTTTTTAGGAATATAAATTCTTTCTTCTGACACTATAAAATTTCTCTCCCTTCAGGAGTTAAATCTTCCCATTCGTCTTTCTCATAATACTCGGCCTCTTCCCCACCACTAAATGGATCTTCAATTTTTGGAACTAACGTAATTGTTCCATCATCAGAATACACAACGATATATTCTTGGTTTTCTGAAGGTTTCTTTCCGTTATCAGAAGGTAAAGTTACCACTACAGAACTTCCTTGTAATCTAGATTTTGTAACAAGCATTATCATCACTCCCTTAATAAAAGTATACTATATAACACTAAGTAACGCAAAATTCCCCTTTGTAAACTATCTAGAAAATTGTTTTGTTTAAAGTATATCTTATTGGATATAAATAGAA
>NZ_JAKZIW010000018.1:0-42296 GCF_031143325.1 Enterococcus sp. FR204
TTAAATTGAAATGGGTTTGTATTTGTTTCAGAAACGAAAAAGTTAATATCCCAATTTTCTTCTTGTTTCCAAGATTCAAATTTCTCGATAAATCGTTGCTTGCATAACGATTCAATATAATGACCGGGATCAATTGCGATCAACCCAGCGCTTTGCATATCATGAGCCGTATGATAATAGATATCTCCCGTGATATAGACATCTGCTCTTTGGGCGATTGCTTGCGGATAAAATTTTTCACCGCTTCCACCGCAAATCGCAATGCGCTTCACAGAGGATTTTGCATTTTTTGGCTGGACTATTCTCAGTCCATCTAGTTGGAACGCTTCTTTTACTTGTTCTACAAATGCCTCTATAGAAATTTCTTGCGGCAATTCACCTACTCGTCCTAACCCAAACATTTCGACTGGTTCATCTATAGCGAAAAGATCATAAGCAGGTTCCTCATAAGGATGAGCTGACCGCATGGCTTGAATCACTTGTTTTTCGATAGTTTCCGGCAAAATAACCTCAACTTTTGCCTCTTGAACTTGTTCTGTCTTCCCTACTTTCCCAATCGCTGGTTGTGCACCATCTTCCGGAGTAAATCGACCGTGTCCAATCGAGGTAAAACTTGTACCGGTATAATCACCTTGTGTACCAGCACCAGCTGCAGCTAATACTTCACGCATTTTCTGTGCATGATCCACAGGTACATAAACGGCCAGTTTTTTATAATGAATCTCATGCGTCTTTACTAAATAACTCTCCACTTCAATACCGAGAAGTTCACAAAACCAGTCATTCAGTCCATCCCAAATAATATCCATGTTCGTGTGTGCTGCATAGACGGCAATATCATGTTTCAACAAATCTGCATACATTTTTTCTTGTGGCTGATCAGTAACCAGCCGTTTTACAGGACGAAAGATTGGAGGATGTTTAGCAATCAGCAAATCGATTTTTTTCTTGATTGCTTCTTTGACCACTTCTGGACGAACGTCTAATGTCATCATTACTCGTTGGATTGGCTTATCCAATGTTCCGATATGCAGTCCGACTGGGTCTCCTTCTTCAGCTAGCCACTGAGGACAATAGCTTTCAAACTTTTGGATGAAGGTGCGTCCGCTGATTGTCATGTCTTTAAAACCTCCTCAATCATTTCGATTTCCTGCTCGATTTGTTTTTGACGTGCCTCTTGATTAGCTGCTTGTTTGAGCTGTTCACGGATAGCTTTTCTTTGTTGAAGCTCTCTTGTCCATTTTGATTTGAAGATCTCACTTTTCTCTTCAAGCAGAAATGGCCCGAACATCAGCTCCATTTCATTGTAAGTAACTGGTTTTTGTTCTTTTTCGGCTACAATGATTTCATATATTTTTTTATTTTCTTCAAGTATTTTTTCTGATTGGATTTTATACTGATTTTCTTGCAGCCAAGATCGTAATGTACGCTCTCCGATGTTTGGCTGAAGGATCAAACGTTCTTGTCCGCTTAAGCGTTGATTCAACTTGCCAGCTTCTAGGATATCTCGGATCAGTGAACCTCCCATACCCGCAATCGTGACAGCTGTAATACCATCTTGTGGCTGGATAGCATCTAGACCATTTGCAAGGCGTACGGTGATACGGTCTTCTAATCCATCTTTTTTGACTTGCTTATGTGCTGATTCATAAGGACCTTGAACGACTTCACCAGCAACTGCATATTCGATTTTTCCTCTTAATATCAATGCAACGGGTAAGTAAGCGTGATCTGATCCAATGTCTGCTAAACGAGCGGATTCAGGGACAAAGTCACCCACTGCGGCTAAGCGCTGAGATAAATCTAAATGGTTCATAGCTTCACTCCTTCTAGATAATTATAGCATTTTCCAAATAAAATAAGGAGACTAGGAATAAAAAAATTCCCATATCTCCTTAAAAAATATACCTTTTCGTTCTATAAAACAACATTTTCTTATTTTTGAAAAAATGTTATTGGTTATTTGTTCAATGAAACATCAATAATCGAATCTCCAGGAACTTGCGGTGGGATAGACATCGTCATGATCGGCATCTCAACTAATGTAAATTGGACTTTGTCACCGATTTTCAATTCATTTATGTCCACGCTTATTTTTTCAGCAGTAGCATTTAAGATCACTCCGTCATTGCTGAATGACGTTCCCATATTCGCTGGATCTTCTTTGGCCATGACATCGACGAGTTTCAACTGAAGCGTTTCTTCTTCTGCTTCTACTTGAGTGATACTTTCAATCGTTCCGACAAATATGCTTTGTCCCTCCGTTTTCGTACTGCTTGTTTTTACTGTTTGACCCGCATCAATCGAATCAACAGAACCTGTGTTGCTATCTGCGCTACCGCAGCCTGCTAAAAGAAAAAATAGACCAACTACAGATATACTAGAAAAAATAGCCCTCATAAAAAATCCTCCGTTTAAGTTTCTGCATTACTTGTTGCGGTGATTGTCTCCGGTCATTTCTGTCCATATAATGATTCGCTGACCTGCTTTTACTACTAGGTCAAATGTCAGTTGGACTTGTCAACTGTTCAACCATTGCGTCGGTTGCGACCAGTCATTTCGATTTCTTTTGTCAAATAACGTATGCGTTCCATTATCCGTTTCGCTTTTAGTGGCTCTTCATCTCCACGTTGAGTGACGGACAAATGCTGTTCCAATTCATCCATTGTAAAATTCGATGAGAAGAAGGTTGGTAACTGTTCCTGCATCCGATATTGAAGGATAACACCGAATACTTCGTCTCGTATCCAACTACTCATCGCATCTGCACCAATATCATCGATCATCAAAATAGGTGAACGTTTCACTGCATCTAACTTTTCTGCCACTTGATCTTTTCCGATTGCCTGTTTCATCTCAACGGCAAATGTCGGAAAATGGACTAGCGTCGTGGTGAATCCAGCAATCGCTAATTCTCTCGCTGTTGCTCCTAATAAATATGTTTTTCCAATACCAAAACTTCCTACTAGATACAGTCCTTTATGATACCCTTTTGGATCAGCAGTATATTTCTCTACAAAATCTAGGGCTTCTAAGCTCGCATATCCTCGTCCATCTGTACGTTCAAAGTTTTCAAAAGAAGCCGATTGAATATCTTTTGGCATATCCATTGCTTTTACTCGGCTTCTGATTTCTTCTTGTCTTTGCCGTGCTAACAATGCTTCCGTTGGTACATAAGTGACATCCACATAATGAAAATTCAACGTCAGCTTCGGCTCATAGCCGGGAGCGATCATCGTTGGATCGTTTTTTTGATATTTACGCTTTTCTTGCACGAATTCATACAATTTAGCGTAACTTTTTTCAATATCCGCTTGTGTCAATTCTTCTTGGTGTGCGCTTAGAAAAGCTTGAACATCCGCATCATTTAAGACTTCAGCGATCATTTCAGCATACTTTTCTTGATAATTGCGTTTGCTGATGATCCTCTTCAATTCTTTGCCTACGTCTTCCATTAGATGTCACCCTCCTTTTTTGCCAGGTATTCTTTAAAACGGCGGTCAATCTCTGCTTTTTTCTCGCTGCTGATCTGTTTTTCATCTTTTGGCTGGTTGACCCAATCAGGAAGCTTTTCCCGTCGAACATTTCGCTTGCCAGTTTGATAATTTGTTTGCTTCTTTTGTTTTGATTGTTTTGCTTGATTACTTATTTGCCGAATGTGCTGGATCGCTTCTTCTGCTGTGGCGATTTTCTTTTGTGCCCATTCATTTGCCACTGTATTTACATAACTGGCATTTAAGCTAGCATTATTCTTGATCACTAGTACATAATTCAGCAAAACATTGATCACGCTACTGGAAAGACCTGATTGAGAAACAAGATCTTGCAGTAACCAGTTTTCTTGTTTAGAAACATATCCGCCTTTTTCTGACTTGATTGCTTCCAGATATTTCATCGGTGGAATGCTCTGTGCTTCTTTTATCAGCTGAAGCGCTGCGTTTGTCAAATGTTCGTTTGACGAGGGTTCATTACTGTTTTCAGAAACCGCAACTGTTTCTTTTGTTTGCTTCACCGGACGTCTCTGCATTGCCAAAATGGCTTTTTGCAGTTCTTTTTCAGATACTTTTTGTTCACTAAAGTCATAAGATTGACTGATCAGTTCGCCAAGTGTCAATTCATCGAAACCGTAAAGCTGATGATACATGTCGACTTGTTTGATGATTGGATCATCAAGACTTGCAATATGTTTTTTTGCCAGCCAATCATTCAAAAACTGCCAATCGAATGTCGAATCTGCTTCAAGTAATGCTACTGATTCAGATTCTTCAAAAGATTTATTCAGTGATTCGATGTTTTCTTGATTAGCAGCGTACACTGCTTCATTGAAGCGATAAACATCTAAAAATTTTTTTGTGATTTTTTGATATCCCTCTGCTGTATGCCTTTTAGGTTCAAACAATTGGGTAAGCTTCTGGAATCGTCGTTCACCAACTTTTTCCAGAAGAAGAAAAGCCAGAACAGAATCTTTGAAAAATGCTTTAGGAATGAGTGGTTCTAACAGCTCATAAATAAAACGAGGTCCCAGATCACTATCTTCTTTAAAATAAACATCCAGTAAGCCGATTCCTTCTAGCTTTTTTCTTGCATCATAAAATTGCGGGATACCGCAGCCTAGACTACTAAGCAGATCTGCATGCATCCCTTCAGGACCTTTGCCAGATTCTTGAGAGATTTCTGATAACAGGGTGAAATAGATACTCAAGGCTTCTCCGCCGATTAGTGGCTGATAAAGATACAGCAAGGCGTTCTTGCTGTCTTCTCTCAGCGGAGCCGCTTTTCTTCCTTGGTAAATATTTTTTGGTTGAAGCTCTTTCCAAGCATTTTCCAAGGAAATGCCTCCTTTTTGTTTCTTAATTGTTTTCTTTATTGTTCTCTTTATTATTTTCTTTTGCTTTATCCACGATATCTTGCAATTCTTTTAAGAAAACAGACATATCTTTGAACTGGCGATAAACACTTGCAAAACGAATATAAGCGATTTCGTCTAAATCAACTAAATCTTCCATCACATATTCACCAATTAGATTCGTCGATACTTCGTTTTCTCCGAGACTGCGTACGCGGTTTTCGACATGGTTGACGATTTGTTCCATTTGTTCCATAGCTACAGGTCTTTTTTCTGCTGAACGGATGAGTCCTCTTAAAATTTTATCGCGATTGAATTCTTCGCGTTCCCCGTTTTTCTTGATTACTAATAACGGAGCAGCTTCAATTCGTTCAAATGTAGTGAATCGGAACGAACAATTCTCACATTCGCGACGGCGACGGATCGCACGTCCATCATCTGCTTGACGGCTGTCGATTACTCGTGAATTATTATGTTGACATCTGGGACATCTCATTTTGTCTCACCTCTTGCATCGCATTTTTATATAAAGGGTGTGTCTTTCTTTACAACTAGTTGTATTATAACACGAAACAAATCACAAACGCGACTGTCCTACCCAAAAAACACGGATATAAGAACAATTTTTTCTACTTTCATGCGTAATTGTGTCCCCTGTCCTTACCAAATTTCAATTTTCCAATACTGATCACCTTGATTACTGAGAAATAACTTACACAAAAGCTGATTTAGTCATCTAGCACAAAAAACTTGAAGCAGATGAACACCTTCTCATCTGCTTCAAGTCACATCTCGATTTTTTACTATTTTATAACTTCTCTTCGATTCCTGTATAGTGTTTCATTCGCTGTTCCTCGATTTTTTGCTCATCGGGAATGTGGTCACTTTCTGGGAGCGGTGTTTTACTACGATCAGGTGTCGGATTTTTTCGTTCTTGAGTCAAATCTTGCCGCTTCGCTTCTTCTTCTGCCTGCTGGTCTTCTATTTCATCGATTCTTGCTTGGTACTGCTTTTCTTTTTCTTCTGCTGTTTCTGATTGCGTACGACCTTCATCGATTAGATTTTCTTTATTGAGTATCTCGCCGATTTTTTCTTTTGCGTTACCTACGACTTTATCCTTTTGATTTTTTAATGATCCCATCGCTATCCCTCACTTTCTATACTCAGGATAGCAAAATTGACACAGATACTCAAAGAAAGCGATTAGCAAAAAGCCAATTTTCGATTTGTCCCACAAGTTTTTCTTTTGTTCCATTGTTGTCGAACAAAATATCCGCACGCTGCTTTTTTTCTTCGATTGGAAGTTGACTACTAATTCTCTGCTGCGCTTGTTCTAGCGTCAGTTGATTACGTTTCATCAAACGTTGAAGCTGAGTTTCTGGCGTAGTATAAACGACAGCTACTGCATCCATATAGTGGTCATAATGACCTTCGTAAAGCAATGGGATATCTACAATTACTAAAGGATGATTGGAACTTAGAGAGGCGATTTGATCTTTTATCGCTTTTCGGATAAACGGATCTAATAGCTGATCAAGTTTTTGCCGTTTTTCCTTTGATGGAAAAACAATCATCCCAAGTTTCCCTCGATCTAGTTGCCCATCAGGCTGCAATACCTCTTGGCCAAACACTGATACAATTTTCCTCAGAGCAAGCGTTCCAGGCTCAACAGTTTCTCTGGCAATCACATCGCCATCGATCAAAGGAAATCCATGAGACTGAAAGACTTTGGCTGCCGTACTTTTACCGGTAGCTATTCCACCCGTCAAACCTAAAACAAATCCTACTTTGCGATTTTTAGCCTTTGACAATTCGGACAATAGTGCGTCCCCCTTTGTGCCACTTTTGTTTTCACGATTGGCGTCCCACAACGTATACATGGTTTGCCAGTTTGCTGATAGACATGCAGTGCTACTTGAAATCCGCCTGATTCTCCTAATGCATTCAAATAACTGCGAATCGTGGTACCTCCGGCTTCTATTGCACGATCCAAAACATCAATGATCGATAGACGTAATTGTTCTACCTCTTTGGGGCGCAGTGTGTTCGCCGGTTGTTCTGGATGGATCTTCGCTTCCCATAATGCTTCATCTACATAAATATTACCTAGACCAGTCACTAGACGTTGGTCTAGCAGCAATGGCTTGATTGCTTTGTGGGACTTTTTCAGTCCATTTGCAAAATCTGCTAATAAGAAGCTATCTGGCAAAGGCTCAGGTCCCAATTTCATGATTCCTCGGTAAGTTGCACTTGCTCCTTTTTCGACGATTGTCATACGACCAAATTTTCGTACATCGTTGTAGCGAAGTTGGCTTCCATCCTCAAAAAAGAAAAGTACATGCGTATGTTTATCGATTGGTGTATTTTCTTTCGTAAATTGATATTTTCCTTCCATTCGCAAGTGTGAGATCAGTTCATAATGATCGAGATGAAAAATTAAAAACTTCCCTCTACGTCCAATGGATTGGATGGTTTCGCCAACAAGAGAAGCCTCAAAGATGGGTGTCTCTGGTTGCTCGATGATCTTGGGCCACAAGACCTGAACTTTTTGAATCGTTTTTCCTACTACTAACTGTTCCAATCCTTTACGAACGGTTTCTACTTCTGGTAATTCTGGCATTTTTTCTTTTCACCTTCATTATATTGCTTTGTCTTAAACAATGTTTATTTTGCTTCGTACCACGTTTTTCCCCAACTGCTGTCAGTGATCAGTGGTACATGAAGAGAAACAGCTTGTTCCATAACTTCCTTCACCAATTTATCTAATGATTCAAGTTCTTTTTCCGGTACCTCGAAGACAAGTTCATCGTGAACTTGTAACAGCATCGTAGCTTGAAGACCTGTTTCTTTTAATCGTTTATCCAATTCGATCATCGCGATTTTCAAAATATCAGCAGCACTTCCTTGGATTGGTGTATTGATAGCTGTTCGTTCCGCAAAAGAACGGATATTGTAATTTCTTGAATTGATGTCTGGCAGATATCGACGGCGGTGATACAGCGTTTCGACGTAGCCTTGGTCTTTTGCTTCGCGTACGATTCTTTCCATATATTTTTTGACACCTGGGTATTTTTCAAAGTACGTATCGATGTATTGCTGTGCTGCTTTTCGGCTGATTCCTAGATTTTGTGAAAGTCCGTAATCAGAGATGCCATACACGATACCAAAATTCACTGCTTTTGCCTGCCTACGCATATTTGGTGTGACATCATCTGCCTTTTCGATTCCAAATACACGCATCGCTGTGCTGGCATGGATATCTTGACCTTCTAGGAAGGCAGCTTTCAAATGTTCATCATTTGAGATATGCGCAAGTACGCGTAACTCGATTTGTGAATAGTCAGAAGAATAAATCAGCCAGTCTTTTTCTCTAGGAACAAATGCCTGACGTATCTTTCTCCCTTCATCTAATCGAATCGGGATGTTCTGCAAATTAGGATCAACAGAGCTTAATCGTCCTGTTTGGGTCAATGTCTGGACATAACGGGTATGCACTTTTCCATCTGATTGGATCACTTTCAGCAGTCCCTCGACATAGGTAGATTGAATTTTTGCAATTTGACGATAGGTGAGGATATCCTCTACGATTGGTGCTTGTTCACGAAGCTGTTCCAGTACATCTACGGCTGTGGAATATCCAGTTTTTGTTTTTTTGATAACGGGTAATCCCATTTTTTCAAATAAGATCACTCCTAATTGCTTTGGTGAATTCAAATTGAATTCTTCGCCGGCTTCTTCGTAGATTTTTTGTTCGATCTCTCTTAAGCGAGCAGAGAACTCGCCCTTCATTTCTTGTAAGCGAGTCGCATCTACTTTGATCCCGCTTATTTCCATCTCTGCCAAAATGATAGACAATGGCAGTTCCATTTTCCGGAAAAGATCTTCTTGGTTTTTATCTGCCAGTTCTTGGCTCAATTTTGGTGTCAACGCATTGATTGCAGCTACTTTTCGCGCTAAATGAGCAAAAAAGAGTTCCTCTTCTTCTGGTAAACCTTTTTTCGCCCCTTTGCCGTATACAGCTTCATCTGATTGGATATCGTTGTATCCGTAATGAGCAGCTATTCCTTCGATATCTGTGCTTTTTTCATTCGTATCGAGAAGGTATGCACCTAGCAAGACATCAAAATCGATTCCTTTCGTTTTTCCAGTATAGCGGTTTAAAGCAACATAAGTTCGTTTCGCATCATATACTTTTTTCAGCCGAGTCGGATCAGTGATCCAAGAATGGAACGCTCGGTTTTCGAATACAGATAGATCGTTCGTGACATAAATTTTCTTTTCTGTCCCCCACGCTACTCCGACGATTTCCTCTGTATGATAATTGTCGCCCATCATTTCCACGTACAACGCCATATCCGTAGTAAACATTTCCTCTTTGAATTCATGAACGACTTCAAACAAAATATCATCCATTTTTACTTCTTCTTCTACGATATTCAATTTAGAAAGGAACTGATTGAAATCCATTTCTTTATAAAACGGAACGAGTTTATCGAGATTTTTCCCTTCATACTTCAATGAGTCGATAGAGACATCCACAGGCGCTGAAGTATTGATGGTCGCCAATTTTTTCGATAAGAAAGCCTGCTCTTTGTCATTTATCAGATTTTCTTTCATTTTGCTTTGCTTCATTTCATCGATATGTTCATAAATTCCTTCGACTGAGCCATATTGTTTCAATAGCTTGATAGCTGTTTTTTCACCGATTTTAGTCACACCGGGGATATTGTCAGAGGCATCTCCGGCTAGTCCCTTCATGTCAATAATCTGTTTTGGCGTCAACCCATCATATTTTTCCGCTAGATGTTCTGGTGTATAGCTTTCGATATCGCTGACACCTTTTACAGTGATATCCACTTTTACTTCTTTACTAGCTAATTGAGTCAAATCCCGATCACCTGAAAGCACGACGACATCAAATTGATCTTTGTCTACTTTTTCTGCCAAAGTACCGATAATATCATCTGCTTCATAATTGGGCAATTCGTAATACTGTACCCCTAGTCCTGTCAACAAATCACGTATATATGGCATTTGTTCTTTGAATTCGCCAGGTGTTTTGGATCTTCCACCTTTGTACTCCGCATACATTTCTGTCCGAAAAGTCGTTTTTCCTGCATCGAACGCAACCAGAACATGAGTCGGTTGCTCTTTTTGCATAACATTTTCAAACATCGTATTGAATGCATAGATTGCATTTGTATGAAGACCGTTTCTATTTTTGAAACGTTCAAGAGAATTGTGAAGCGCAAAGAATGCGCGAAAAGCCACACTGTTCCCATCAACGAGTAATAATTTATTTTTTGTCATCTTCTTAACTCCTTACTGTAAAGTTCTTATTCATTCTAACAAAGAATCCTGCGGAATGCGAAAAGAAAAAGCGGGACCATACCAAATAATTCGGTATAGCCCCAACTGATGAATTTTTTTCTTTTTTAGTTGTTCCGTCCAAAGATTCTCAGAAACGCCAAGAACAAGTTGATAAAGTCCAAATACAGCTTCAATGCCATGAATACAGCAATTCCACTATGTGCTGTTCCGTTTGTCTGGACATAGATATTACGGATGCTTTGGTTATCATAAGCTGTAATCCCTGCAAAGATGACGACTAACAGTAGGGAGATGAACAGCTCAACTGCGCTACTTCTCAAAATGAAGATGTTCAAGACTAGTGCAATGATTACTCCGATTAAAGCTGCCTGTCCTGCTCTTCCAACTCCGCTAAGATCTCTTTTTGTTGTTACTCCGACAACAGACATCCCCATGAACATCAAGGTAGCTGTCAAGAAAGCTTGCGTTACTGTTCCAATATCGTAGTATGCAAGAGTAACTGCTAATGTTATGCCATTCAAAAGAGAGTAGGCAATAAATCCACCGATTGCTAAGCTCGGATTCTTTTGTGCTTTTACGCCTAGAACCATTACTAAAATCAGTTCAACGATCCACAGACCCACAAAGCCTAATGGAAAATTATTGATAAAAGTTGCTAATTGCAAAGGGAATACCCAAAGAGCCAAGTAAGAAGTGGCTGCACTAAGGGCAAGTCCCATACCTAAAAATCCATAAACTTTTGCATAAAAACGATTGATACCTGACATTGATGTACTTGGATTATTCATTCAATTCACCTTCACTTTCGATTGCTATTTCCAATTCAGGAACTTGTGGCGGTTGGACCATAACGACAGCATCCAACACACGATCTTCGTTCGTATTCTCCGCTTCTACAGAAATCGTCACCACATCCTTCATCTTATCTACTTTTATGACCTCAAACTGAAAAGTCAGTGTTTCATAATGGAAAACCGGTTCAATAAAATTGACAGAAAAATTGACAACATGTGATCCTGGTCCAGGAAGATGCTTTGAAATTGCACTTGTGATGATCCCCATCAGCATCACTGATGGAACGATTGGCTGTTGATATTCTGTTTTTTGTGCAAAGTCATGTTGGATATACAAAGGATTTGCATCATTCGTCAATCCCAAATACAGCAAAAGCTGGTTATCTTCAATAGATTCTGTTAAGGATAACGAGTCGCCTTCCTCGATTTCATTTATTGTTTTTCCTAGTTTTCTCGGCTTACCTATGTTCAAGATAGAAACCCTCCAGTTTATTTTTAATCATACATTATTGTACCAAAAGTAGCGTAAAAGGCAAGTTCTGCTCCCTTGATTTAACAGATTCCTATAGTTTACAGAGGTCGTGAAAAAGCTGTCCTGCATCAAGTAATAAGAACAGCCAAGAAAAAACAGCTTCTCATGTTTTTGATTTGGTTGGGCTCATTACCGCAGATGTAAGCTTTTGAACACCGTTTATCATAAGTTGCAAAAAAGGGAGCTTGGCAAGATTTTTGCCACTCCCCCTCTTTCTATTTTTATAAGGACACTGCAGTAATTGTATTACAGTACATTTTTCGTCGTGCTGCTTAAAAGTTTTTCATACGCTTGTTCAAATTTTTGAACATCTCCAGCACCCATGAAGATTACTACTGCATCATGATAATCTAACAATGGAGATACATTATTTTCTTTGATGACTTCTCCACCTTTTTTGATTTTCGCTCCAAGGTCTTCGATCTTAACGTTTCCTTGTTCTTCCCGAGCCGAACCAAAAATATCGCATAAGTAAACTTTATCAGCTAAATCAAGTGCTTCTGCAAATTCATCCATCAATGCAATCGTACGCGTAAACGTATGGGGTTGGAAAACTGCAATTATTTCTTTATCTGGATATTTTTGGCGTGCGCCATCAATCGTTGCTTTGATCTCTGCAGGGTGATGCGCATAATCATCGACTACGGTCATGTCTGCTACGATCTTTTCACTGAATCGACGTTTTACTCCTGGGAAAGTCAGCATTTCTTCTGCCACTTCTTTCAGATCCAGTTTTTCGAAATAAGCTACTGCAATAACACCTAAAGCATTTAAGATATTGTGTTTACCGAATGCTGGTACAGTGAAGTGCCCAACAAATTCATCCCCATGATAGACATCAAAAGCAGAACCAGAAGTTGTGCGTTCGATGTTTCGTGCTTGGATATCATCGTTTTCTGTGACACCATAATAATAAATCGGCACATCTGCTTTTAATTTGCGTAAATAAGCATCGTCACCATACGCAAAAATAGCTTTTTTCACTTGTCCAGCCATTGTTTGGAAAGCTGTAAATACATCGTCGATACTTGTATAATAATCCGGATGATCAAAATCGATATTGGTCATGATTGCATAGTCTGGTGAATAGGCAAGGAAATGACGGCGATATTCACAGGCCTCAAATGAAAAGAATTCCGCTTGCGGATCACCATGTCCTGTTCCATCTCCAATTAGATAACTTGTTGGACGGACACCACTCAATACATGAGAGAGCAGTCCAGTCGTACTTGTTTTTCCGTGAGAGCCTGTTACAGCGATACTCGTATAGTTTTGGATAAAATGACCAATAAAGTCGTGATAGCGAATCACTTCCAAACCTAATTCTTTTGCTCGCTGGATTTCTTCATGTGAATCAGGAAATGCATTTCCTGCAATGATCGTCATCCCTGGTTTTACATTATCTGCGTTAAATGGCAGAATCGTGATATTTGCTTTTTCTAAATCTCTTTGTGTAAAGAAATATTTTTCAATGTCTGATCCTTGGACATTTAGACCTTGTTCATGTAAAACAAGAGCCAAGGAGCTCATTCCTGAACCTTTGATACCAACAAAATGATACAATTTATTTTGATTTTCCATTTGAATCCTCTTCTCTTATCTAGCGTCCATTCTTTTAGCTATTACATTCAACACGCTCCTCATTATCTTATAAACGATTGAAAATTTCAACCAAATTTATTTGGAAAGGAGGATTCGCTTGCTAAAATGGTCAAGTACGGGAAAAATCCGTTTTTATTGACTCTTTAATTCTGGTGTAAGAAGACCAAACTTCCTCTGATATATCAATGTGAGGAATAAAATCTTTTCCTTTCGGACCATAGCCGTTCTCATCGTCATGGAGTCGTTCCATTTCTCCTAATACTAGCGCATGGAAATATTCCTTAGGCCATTGATGATTCAGTTCTTTTGCTGTAAAGATGATCTCTTCAGAAAAGTGAAGGATTTCCGGCACAAATGGCATAGCATTCGCGAAAATAGTTTGTTCATTTTGCCATACTTTCTCAAAAGTTGCTCGAGTCCTGCGTTGCAGTGTCGGATCATTCATCAATAAGATTTTTTCTGGTACAGCTCCTAAGGAATGAAGAATCTCCAGTGAAAAAGTGGCGTTCTCTCCAGAATTTGTAGACTTCGATTCTATCAGAAAAGCCTTATCGGGCAAATCATAGACTTCTTTTAGATACTGACGACAGATTTCACTTTCACTCATGCCATCTTCAAAATGAAATCCTTGCTTTTCAAAATTCTCATAAAGGATTCTAGTCGCATGCCCCACCCCTCCGACCAAAAACAATTGATCTACTTGGCCATTTAAATACATTTGTGCTGCTTTATCAGCTAAGATAGGAAGACAGTTTCCAGCTAAAATAAGTGTAGGTGCCGTCAGTTCCTCAAAATTTCCCTCTTCAGGTGCGGCTAAAAAATTTAATAGCTGATTCCAGTCTTTTAGATTCCTCTGCTCACTTTTTTCCAAAGGCCTTCCATCCTTTCATCTGATTTTTTGTGCTTCATTAAAGTCTTCTCTTTTTGTCTCAATCCATTTGATTTCTCCATGACATCTTCCACAACGATATTTGCGTACATCGATTCTTCTCTTGCGGCAGATCGTGGCAGAACAATCTTGGCATCGATAATACTCCATCTTTATCTGTTTCTTCGTCAAGGCTGGTGCATAGCGCAACCCTCCTGTTTTTTTCAAAAGATACTTGAAATCCATATCTTTATGCTGATACCCTCTTCCAGCTAGATGAAGATGATAATGGCAAAGTTCATGCTTGATGATTCCTGCAATCGTCTCTTCGTCTGACTCTTCAAATAGCTTCGCATTAAAATCTAAATGATGATCATTTAAATGATAGCGCCCGCCAGTTGTACGTAAGCGTGGATTGAACATTGCTTGGTGCTTGAAAGGAAGCTGGAAGCTTTTTAATGATATCTCTTCTACTAACTGCTGCAGTTCTTCTTGTGTCAATTTTTGTTACTCCTCATTGTTACTCTTCATAAGGGGAAAGCATCGTCAAACTGATTCTGCCTTTTTTCGTATCGACTTGTTCTATCCAAATTGTTACGATATCTCCTACTGACACGACATCTGTAGGATGCTTGACGAATTTTTTGCTGAGTTTCGATATATGGACAAGTCC
Source organism: Enterococcus sp. FR204 (assembly GCF_031143325.1). NCBI lineage: Bacteria > Bacillati > Bacillota > Bacilli > Lactobacillales > Enterococcaceae > Enterococcus > Enterococcus sp. FR204. The sequence goes on from NZ_JAKZIW010000018.1 coordinate 14,647, forward strand.
GTCTTGCTTCACACCGATATCAACAAATGCGCCGAAGTCAATGACATTACGGACCGTTCCAGTCAATTCCATCCCTGGTTTCAAGTCTTCCATACTCAATACATCTGTACGTAATAAGGGCGCTGGCATCTCATCACGCATATCTCGTCCAGGTTGTGTCAGCCCAGCTAAAATATCGGTTAACGTTTCTTCTCCGACTGATAGGCTTTCAGCCAGTTTCTCTACGGATAATCGTGTCAATTTTTCTACTGCTTCTTCTGTACCAAGCTCTTTTTCTGAAAGTTGGACTGAAGTTAATATTTCTTTTGCAATAGAATAGCTTTCGGGATGGATACCTGTGTTGTCCAAAATGTTTTTCCCACCAGGGACTCGCAAGAATCCGATTGCTTGTTCATATGCTTTTGGTCCTAAGCGTGGCACTTTTTTCAATTGAGTTCGTGCGGTGAATTCTCCGTTTTCTTCACGATAAATGACAATGTTTTGGGCAGTTGTTTTATTCAATCCTGATATATGCTGCAAGAGCTGCGGGCTTGCTGTATTCACATCCACACCTACTTGGTTAACCGCTGTTTCCACAACAAAATCCAATTGTTCAGCCAAACGTTTTTGAGAAACGTCATGTTGGTACTGGCCTACTCCGACAGCTTTAGGATCGATTTTGACTAATTCAGCTAAAGGATCTTGCAGGCGACGGGCAATAGAAACAGCACTTCTTTCTTCAACTTGTAGATGTGGGAATTCTTTTCGTGCAATTTCACTAGCGGAGTAAACAGAAGCACCTGCTTCGTTGACGATGGCGTAATAGGTTTTATGGTCGGCGGATTTCAACTGCTCAGCCACAAAAAGTTCAGATTCCCGACTGGCTGTACCATTTCCGATAGCTACCATATCTACTTGATATTTATTAATTAATTGGATAAAAGCTGGTCCAGCAGCTTCTCTTTTTGCTTGCGCTGCAGGTTTATGCGGATAAATAACTTCGATTGCTAAAACTTTCCCTGTCGCATCTACGACTGCTAGTTTACATCCAGTACGATAAGCCGGATCAAATCCCAGGACAACTTTACCTTTTAGTGGCGGTTGCAACAAAAGATTACGGAGGTTTTCGCCGAAAATAGCGATTGCTTGCTCATCTGCCTTTTCAGTCAATTCATTGCGCAGTTCTCGCTCGATTGCTGGCTGAATAAAGCGTTTATAACTATCCTGATAGGCTTCTCTGACGAATGAAGAAGAAGGAGAGGCAGGATTTTTGACTATTTGGCGATCCAAGTAAGCTAAAATTGCTGCTTCATCTACTTGAAAGAATACTTTCAGAATATCTTCTTTTTCTCCACGATTAGTAGCTAATATTCGATGAGAAACCATTTTATGGACGGGTTCTGCAAAGTCATAATACATTTCATATACGCCTTTTTCATCTGCTTGCTCATCCTTGACATTGCTGACATACATACCTTTGTTATACGTATAAGACCGAATCCAAGTCCGAAATTTTGCATTATCGCTGACTTGTTCAGCAATAATCTCATGAGCACCGTGCAACGCTTCTTCGGCAGAAGAGACTTCTTTTTCTTTGTCAATATATTTTTCTGCTTCAGATTGCACCTCTCCATCTGTAAGCTGCATCAGCCACTTCGCGAGTGGTTCAAGTCCTTTTTCTTTAGCAATCGTTGCTTTTGTCCGTCGTTTTTGTTTGTATGGACGATACAAATCTTCCACTTGTTGCATTTTCACGGCTTGGGTGATTTCTGCTTCTAACTCGGGAGTCAGTTTCCCTTGTTCATCGATTAGCCGAATCACTTCAGTTTTACGTTTTTCTAAGTTTTCAAGATATGCATACCGCTCTTCGATTTCACGAATCTGGACTTCATCAAGACTTCCAGTCATTTCTTTTCGGTAACGCGCGATAAAAGGAACAGTGTTTCCTTCATTTAACAAATTAAGTACAGTAGTCAACTGCTTGGGACGATAGTCTGAAAGCTCTTTTTGTACAAGCCGAATGATCGTCTGGTTCAAATTTTCCGTCATTAAAATGCCTCTTTTCTGCTAAAAATTGCTTCTTTATTCTATCATACTTTTTATCGTGGGTTAAACTACTGAAAGAAACAATATTCTCTATACAAATAAAAAGAGCCGCAACAAAGTCACAGCTCCTTCATTCTTTCCATTAGTCAGATTCCATGCCATGGTCCTTCGTTGTTCTGATATTCAATGTCTTGAAGAATACCTTCCTTGTCAAAAACAACCCCATGCAATGACCCTCCAAATACAGCTCCACCGTCCATGCCGATTTTATGATCATGGATCCAGAGGTCTGTTGTCTGCATATCTCCATGGAGCATTGGTGTAATCGTATGTCCAAATACGATTGTCTTACCTGTATTGTTTTTCCCTTCATGAAATGGTTCCCTTATCCAAATAAAGTCTCTTGGACTTGTCTTACGCCAGTCTTTCTTTGTCAAATCCACACCGGCATGGACAAAAAGATAATTTTCCCATTCATAATACAAGGGGCGCTGGACTAAAAATTTAATCAGTTCTGAATATCTCGATTGGATCATCATCGAGATTTCAGTTGGGGAGTATTCCTCCGATGCCCCTGGGTGAAGCAGGCTCTCAAACGTTTCTTTTCCACCATTTCTCATATAAGGCGCATACCAGTCCTCCGGTGATTGCAGAAATTGCAAAAAATATTCTTCATGGTTTCCCCGGAGGTAAATGGCTCCTGTTTCTTCGACTAATTGCTTTCCTAATAAAAAACATTCTTTTGTACGAGGACCTCGATCATTGAGATCCCCTAATAAAACAAGCTGATGGATCTTTGGATCATAATAGTGAATAAGTTTTTCAAAAAGCTCATATTTGCCATGGACATCCCCAATAGCATAAAGTAATGATTTCATATAGATCACCATCCTCAACGCTAGTATAGCGCATATTGGAAATGGTCGACAATCAAAACTATTGTTTTCTATTTACTTAAAGCTGTAAACCGCAGTTCTGCTTCTTCTGGAGAGATTCCATGGTCTTGAACATAGCGATTGCGCGGATGTTTCGCACACTCTATGCTACATGCTCCTAAATGTTTTTCTTCATTTTCAATGGAAGCAAGAATCTGACGATTGCACTCAGGATTGCTACAATTGATATATCGTTCACATGGTGTTCCGTCAAACAAGTCGCGACCGACGATTTGTTTATCTACTTGGTTGATATCGACAGCGATCCGTTCATCAAACACATACATCTTGCCATCCCATAATTCCCCTTTAACTTCAGGATCCTTACCATAAGTAGCAATACCGCCATGAAGCTGTCCGACATCTTTGAATCCTTCACGGACAAGCCAACCAGAAAACTTCTCGCAACGAATGCCACCAGTACAGTAGGTCACTACCCGTTTTTCCATAAATTCTTCTTTGTGCTCGCGGATCCAGTCTGGAAGCTCTCGAAAACTGCGTATATCTGGGCGTACAGCCCCTCGAAAATGTCCCAAGTCATATTCATAATCATTCCGTGCATCAATCACCACTGTCTGTTCATCTAAAATAGCTTCTTTAAATTCTTGCGGTGAAAGATAAGCACCTGTCACTTGGTTTGGATCAATGTCCTCTTCTAGCTTTAAACTTACAAGCTCTGGACGGTATCTTACAAACATCTTCTTAAAGGCATGTCCTTCGCTTGGATCAATCTTGAACATCGTATCAGCAAATCGAGGATCAGCTTTCATTGCTTCCATATAGGCAGTTGTGTTTTCAACGGTTCCAGACACAGTACCATTTATTCCTTCTTCAGCTACTAGAATACGACCTTTAAGATCCAAAGATTTGCAAAAGGCTAAATGATTTTTGGCAAATTCCTCTGGTTCTTCTATTTTTGTATAATTGTAATAAAGCAGTACTTGATAATCCATGTATTTCTTCCTTCCTTCTTTTCGTTCCTAAACAGTATAAAGAAGGCGTTCGCATTTGACGATTTATTTGCTTGTGTATAATTACGCATGGAAAGTTTTTTGTTTACATAATATTATTATTTGAATTAAAAAGACTTCGCTTTCCTGTTTCGCACAGAAAAACAAAGTCTTTATTTCTATTATTTACCTGTAACCGCAAAGTAGTTGCCATCGGGATCAGCAAAGTTGAAAACATATTCTTCTCCAAGCTGTACCATATCACCTAATGTGACTGATTGTGTCTGCATTTTTTTATATAGTCCAAAGATATCTTTACTGTAAAACATCAAAGATGGGGCACTAGTAGCTGTGCCAGGTGAATGGGACTCAACAAATGCTCGATCATATAACAGAAATGAGGTTTGACTATCTTCAACTCCTACTTCAATTATAAGCGTCCCATCCATTTCTTGACGATCTTTTTCTGCAAAGCCAACTGCTCTCCAAAACGTTGCATTTTTTTCTACATCGTCCACATAAAGCATGATTTTTATTTCATTCGTAAACATCTGTTTCCTCCTAAACGATCTGTTCTAACATTCTCAACTTTGTCAGTTTACCATAGGAAAATGGGAAAATCTACGAAAGCTCTCAACAGAATCGTCCTACTTAAATACGCTTTTCTTTAATAATAAATAAGTTGGTTGTTTTTGTTATTTACGCTTTCACTTTTCGGAATAAATAATGTGTATTTATATGGAATAAATAAAAAAAAGAGGTCGTGACTCAGAGTGAAACGGCAGGCTCACAACCTCTTTCTTAAACGGTGTTCAAAAACTTGCATCTGCGGTAATAAGCTCAACCAAACGTAAAATATGAGGAACTATTTTTGTTTGGCTGTTCTTATTACTTGATGCAGGGCAGCTTTTTCACAACCTCTTATTCACGGTGTTTCAGAAGTAGCTTCTCGGAAATAAGCCAAAATTTCACAAAAATTTGAGAAGCTATTTTTAGGAAACTTCTTCTTATTTCTTAAAGCTGACCACTTCTATTACAACCTCTTTTTGACTATGCATTCACATCGATCACTTTAGAATCATCATTGATGACATCGCGATCTAAATCTTTGATGCGTGCACTTGTCACGATACCAGCTACCATGCTACCGCTGACGTTTACTGCTGTACGTGCCATATCGATCAATGGTTCGACAGAGATAACTAACCCAACGATTGCTACTGGCAAGTTCATTGCCCCTAAAACGATCAGTGAAGCAAATGTTGCGCCCCCACCGACTCCAGCTACACCAAAAGAACTGATTGTTACAATTGCCACAAGCATCAAAATAAATTCCAAACTAAAGACATTCACTCCAGCTGCTGGTGCGACGATCGTTGCCAACATAGCTGGATAAACGCCAGCACAGCCGTTTTGTCCAATAGACAAACCAAAACTTGCTGAGAAATTAGCTGTTGCATCATCTACTCCTAAAGCTTTTGTCTGAGTCTCGATATTCAATGGCAAAGCTCCAGCACTTGAACGTGAAGTAAACGCAAAGCTCAATACCGGAAAGGCTTTTTTGAAATAGTTGATTGGATTGACTTTTGCACCAATCAAAATCAGTGAGTGGACAATCAAAACAGCAAGCAATGCTACGTAAGAAGCAACGACAAATTTACCTAAATTGACGATAGCTGCAAAATCACTTGTTGCCAAAACGTTTGTCATCAAAGCAAATACTCCATAAGGTGTCAAACGCAAAACAAGCGTCACGATCCGCATAATGATTTTATACAGACTGTCGACTAAATCTGAAAAGAATGCTGCTTCTTTTGGCGCTTTTCTTTTCACGCCTAGATAAGCGATTCCGACAAATGCCGCGAAAATAACGACTCCAATCGTACTTGTTGCACGACTACCTGCTAAATCAGCAAATACGTTTTTAGGGATAAAGGATAAAATCTGCTGTGGAATCGATAAGTTTTCAACTGTTTCCTGACGTGTTGCCAGTTCAGAGATTCGTGCTGTTTCTGCAGCTCCTTGTGTGAATTTAGCTCCTTGGAGTCCGAACAGCATTGTTGAACCAATTCCGATCAATGCTGCAATAGCTGTTGTTCCAAGTAAAGAAGTCAATACAGTCGCACTAATTTTCCCTAGCTTTTCAGAAACTTTCATTTTTGTGAATGCACCAATGATCGAAATAAACACTAAAGGCATAACTAGCATTTGCAAGAATGATACATATCCTTGACCTACAATCCCGATCCATTCCATGGATTGAGTAACGACTTTGTCGTCTACACCAAAGATCAATTGAAGCAGACCGCCAAAGACGATACCAACTCCTAATGCTGTAAAGACGCGTGTTGAAAATTTTGTATGGCGCTTTTGCATACGATAGAACACATATAATAATGCCGCAAAAACTAGAACCACTAAAACTGTGATGAGTGTTGTCATTTTTCTCCTCCTCATATTATTAATGACAAGTCCATCGAAGGAAGTAAAGGTTCCCGAGAATGATTCTTCAACCATCCTCCTGAAAAAATTTTTTTCAGTGACTTTTATATTTTAGACGATTTTTATCGAAATGACATTCTTTTTGCTTACAATTAGTAATAAAAAAACATATCTGTGATAGCTTTAATCTATCGCAGGTATGTTTTTACTGTCTATTCTTGTTTTTCTGATTGAAAATTCAATTTTACCCCAGGCTGATCTAAGGCGATCTCTGTCACCTCATAAGACATCCGGCGTACGATATCGAATAACGGTGCTACTAGCTCGTCCACTTCTTCTTGTGTGACATCATTTTGACCTTCAATTTTCCGATTGAGGATATGATTGATCTGACTCACACTTCCAGATAAAACATATGTATCAAACACTAACCGGAACTCTAAGCGTGCTCCTACGATGCTATGTTCTTTCGGATAGTTTTCGATCGTTTCTTTTAAAGGCGAGAAGCCTACTTTCAAATCTGTTTCTACTTCTTGGTTCGGCAATCTCATATCATAATGAAATGCTTCTACAACTTCTTTTTGTCTTCTGATTTCCATATAATTTTATCACTCCTTTATGAAAATTATAACATATCTCCTTTGAAAGGGGATACTACTTTTTAATGATGCTCTGCAAGGTAAGGATTTCATTCAGATTTCCTACCACATAATCTGCCGGGATCTCACCCAGAAAATGATCGATGTCGTAAAGACAAGTAGCGACTCCTGCATTTTTCCCTGCTTCGATATCTAAACGACGATCGCCGATCATCATCGTGTCTGTTCTTTCTAAATGAAAAGTATCGATCAAATAATTTAAAGATGCTGGATTAGGTTTACGAGGAAAGTCCTGATCGATCCCTACTACTTCCTCAATCAGATGTGCCAATCGATGTTCTTTTAACAGGCCCCATGTTGATTCTGTCAAACGATGGGTCAGGATGAAATGACGACCGCCGTTGTCTTTTAGCATTTCCAGTACTTGTTTCGTTTCTGGAAATGGACGGGAAACTTCCGTACTTTCTTTTTCATATCGGTGAAATAATTCATTAAACTCTTTGGCGTTCAAGTTTGATTCATTGATCAAATAACTAGTAGAATACTTTTTCATTTTGAAGTAGATTTCTTTTTTGTCCATACTGATACCAAAATCTTTTAGTGCTTGCCATGCACCATCTACCATTGCGGGATACGTATCAAACAATGTACCATCAAAGTCCCATATATAATTTTTCATGTTCCTTTTGTTCCATTCCTTTGCTTCTTTTTTCTATCTCTCACTTTAGATAAAGGTGTTCTTTAAAGTATTTTTTTGTCCAGAATTGTCAAATCATTTGCTAATGTATACTGGATTGGTTGGGCATTTGGGATATCGATCGTATCCATTTGATCTTCAGGAACATCTTCTAAATATTTTGTCAGTGCTCGGATGCTATTACCATGACCCACAACTAGTAAATCTTGCCGATCTTTTAGTTTTGGTGCTAGATGATCTTGCCATAAGGGAATGATCCGATTCACTGTCATTTCCAGACTTTCTCCGTATGGGATCAAATGCGGGTCCAAGTGATCATATCTGCGGTCAAATCTATTTTCTGCGGTTAACGGCGGAACTTCCGTATATCCTCTGCGCCATTTTTTTACTTGATCTTTTCCGTATATTTCTTTCATCTTATCTTTGTTTTTACCCACAAGATCCCCATAATGCCGTTCATTTAGACGCCATGTTTTTATTATAGGAAGCCATAACTGACCCATTTCTTCTAGTGCGACTTGTCCGGTAAGAATCGCACGTTTCAAAACAGAGGTATAAACGGCATCGAATTGAAGGCCAGCTTCAAGCATTTTTTGACCGGCTACTGCTGCTTGTTCTTTTCCTTTTTCTGTTAAGGCGACATCTAGCCATCCTGTCCAGTAATTTTCAAAATTTGCTTCGCTTTCGCCATGACGTAATAATACTAATTTCATTCTTTTCTCCCTTAAACATTCGTTTCGAATTTTATACCACATGTTTTGCATGTCACGCGTATTCGTCCTTTTCCTTTAGGCGCACGCTGCTTTTGATGACAATTCGGGCACTCAAAAAAAGTATAACTTTTTCGATCCATTTTAGCTTGCTTTTTGTTTGTTATCTGATGATATTTTTCTTTGACTCTATCAAGATATTTCAAATAACGTTGATTCTCATTTAGTCTGGGGTAGATTTTTTTTGATAGGAAACGAAATATCATCCATCCGAAAAAGACGATGAACAACAATTGTCCGATTCTATAGGGCAACCAACGACTTAGCAAACTAAAGACAAGCGCAGCGATCAATAGACCGCGATTCAACTGATCAAATTTCGCATATCTTCCCTGCATAAGTTTGTGATAGTTCTGCTGAAATCGTATTAGCCTTTCTAACCATGTTTGCATCATATTATCTCCTCCATCATCTAATATTTATTATGACAAAAAAATCCAAAAAGAAAAAGCCTTAATTGGCCTTTTCCATTGCAACTTGGTGAAGGACATTCCGATTTCTGGTAAAGTCAATCACAATCACTTTCTTTTTATCTTCTCTGTTGACTACTCGAAATGTGTCCGTCAATGGAAGAAACAGCTTCTTAGATGGTAGCTGTTGCATACGTATAAAACGATGGATCATCGTAATCAATTGAGGAAATTGAATAGACGTGTGAAGCAGACCTGGATATTTTTTCAACAGCTGTGTCGTTTTGATCAGATTCCGTTTTTTACTGATCACTTTTAAAAAGCTTTTTAGAATCTTTTGCTGACGTCTAAAAATAGAAAAAGAATTTTCGTCATCTATTTGATAACGCATTTGTTTTTGCAGTTCTGCTGCAGTCAGATGGATCTTCCCATCGTTTGTATCGATCATTAAACCTTCTGGAAACAGTTCAACCACTGCTCGATCCCAAGATTCAAGAGAAAGCTCGATATAATCTTTTACTGGTAATTCCAATTCTACCTTAAAAAAGTGCAAAACAGCCGACAGCCCTTCTGCTTGATAGATTTCTCCTAATGTTAGCCCCTCTAGATGGAACTCTGGTGAAAAATGCAGCAATGTTTTATTTTCCTGCAATTGAACATATAGAAATGTAGATCGCTCAATCAGAGTATCTTTTAAAACAACTAAAAAATTCATTTTTCTCCCCCTTTTTTCATCATTTTTAAAATAGCATATTTTGAAAAGAAAGTCTGATGCTTAGAGTAGAATTTCATAAAAATTTACTATTTCATAAGTATTCACGAGAAAAATACAAACAAAAAAGCGGAAATAACGCTCATCCGCCTTCTTGTTTATGTTTATTTCCTCTTCAAACGCTTGTCTATGATTCAGACTTTTCTCTATCGTTATTTTCATCTAAAAGTTCTTGCATTCCGATAATTTCTCGATATTGATGAATCTTAGTGATACCAATGACTTTGTCTACATCAATACTAAAACAAATACCATTACCTGGAATATCGATGTTGATGCCTTGACCAATCGCATCCATTACTTTATTCGTCAAACTATCGGGTACTAATGTCAACACAATATCTTTTTCTGGCGAAATGTCCAAACCTAAAAATTTCCCTGAATCATGTACACCAGAACCTCTTCCATGTAAGATCGTTCCGCCTGCTGCACCTGCTTCTTTTGAAAAGTCGATAACATCTTCGCCCATTCCTCCGTCAACGATCGTCACAATCATGTGAAGATTCAATGCTACAAGGTCTTTCATTTGCTTTCCCCCAATTTTTGCAATCTTTCTTTTTCGATTCTGTCTTTTTCATCTTTTCGTTTATAGATATATCCTAGTACTAAAGTGGATAATATTGGTGTCAATGCAATCATTGCAACCACACCAAACCCGTCAATAATCGGGTCTCTTCCTTCAATTTGTGCAGCGATTGCCACACTCATTGATAAAATAAATGTCGAACACATCGGACCCGTTGCTACTCCACCGTTGTCAAAAGCCATTGCTAAAAAGATCTTGTCCACTTTTCATCCTAAAATAAATGCTAGCCCATATCCTGGGATCAAGAAATAATAAAGAGAGAATCCGACGAGCAAACGCCACATAGACAATCCTACTGCTGCGCCAATCCCAATCGAAATCACCATCAGCATGACTTTCGACCGGATCCTTCCTTCACTCAATTCTTCAACCTGTTTGACCATTACATGAATCGCCGGCTCAGCAAACCCTACTAAGAACCCCATTAAAAAGCCAAGGGGAACCAGTATATAATTGTAAGGCAATCCCGCAATAGCACTGCCTAAATGCTGTCCTACCGGTACATAAGCCATATTGACTCCGTGCAGGAAAAGGATCAACCCAATAGTCGTTATCAAGAAACCTTTCATAATGTCAAAGAAACGCTTTTTGCGCATACGAAAACTAATGATATTCATTAAAACAAATAGGATTACGATAGGTGCCACTGCCAAAATGACTTCCATGGTAACGATTTCGATTCCATCTATCACTTGCTGCCAGAAACTCATTGGAAGATCACCCCCAAAATCATCACGGCAAGAATCGGCCCTAACGAAGCAATACCGACCATTCCAAAACTGTCATTTTCATTTTTCTTTTGTTTGATCATGCTAGTCATCCCTCCGGCAAGGGCCAAAATAAACGGAACAGTTACTGGACCAGTAGTTACTCCGCCCGAATCAAAAGCAATCGGCATAAATTCGGAACTGGTGAAAAATGAGGCGATCAAAACGCCTATGTAGCCTATAGCCATCAATTGATAATAGGATAGCTTGAATACGACCCGAAGTAGCGCAAAGGCTAAAAATACTCCAGTGCCGACGCTGACGATCCCAATCAGCAACACTCTGCCAATCTCTCCGTCAGATATATCATATACTTGTTGTCCCAAAACTTGCACGGAAGGTTCAGCAATCGTGATCACGATCCCAATAGCAAATCCCAAACTGACCAAAACAGCCAAACTTTTCTTTTTGATCATATATTTCCCTACTAGATCTCCGACTTCCATCATAGAATAATCTGCTCCAAACAAAAAGAGCGTCATTCCGATCATCATGATTGCCGCACCAACCAGAAATGAAGCGAGGTCTTCTCCTTCTAACGGTGCAAAAACAAACGTTAAAATGACAATCAGGACAGTCATCGGCAATATAGCAGCAATCACTTCTTTAAAATTTTTTAGCATGTATCCTCCTCCTTTACTCTTTAAGTTTACCTTAAAATGAAAGAGTTTTCGAGCACAAACTTAAAACGTTATCATTTAATTTTTCTCAACATAAAATAACACTCGTCCCAAAAGTATCTTTTTACTTGGAAAAATGACTTTGAAGGAACGCGCTTATTGTGTTTTTTTATTTTACAGAGCCGATCATTCCTTGAACGAATTGCTTTTGCAAAACAAAAAATACGATGGCAGTTGGTAAAGTAGCGATGACTAATCCAGCCATGATCATTCCATAGTCTGGTGTATAGGAAGCACCCATAGCAGATAAAACAAGCGGAACCGTCCGTTTATCAGGAGATTGCAAAGCTACTAAGGGCCATAAATAATTGTTCCAGCTACTCATGAATGTGATGATTGCAGCCGCGGCATAGGTATTTTTAGCCGTCGGCATATACACTCTAAAAAAAATACTTAGTTCTTTTAGACCGTCTAATCGAGCGGCTTCTACTAGATCTTTTGGAAAAGATTTAACATTTTGTCGAAAGAAGAAGATCAAAAAAGCAGTGCTAACAGATGGCAGGATGACAACCAAGAAACTGTTGATTCCCAAAACCGTTCCGTTCAATTGTGAAAACATTCGATACAAAGGGATCATCAATGCCGCAAAAGGAACCATCATCGATAGCAGTAGAATATTGAAAATTAGGTCTTTTCGTTTACTTTGATAAATCTCAAATCCATATCCTGCCATTGACGAAATCAGTAATGCAAACACAGTGGTCACCAAAGCGATCATCGCTGAATTCCAAAGGGAACGAGTAAAATTCAGCTCATTGGAAAACAAATTTTGAAAATTGATGATCAAGTTACTGCCAATCTTTATTTTTCCCGATGTGATATCTACGGGTGTATTCGTCATTCCCAAAACCATCCAGACAAAAGGAAAAATGGAAATAAATGATAGGATGCATAATGCTGTATACTTTAATACTGACCCAATTGTCGAACGAAGTTCTAATGCTTGTTTTTTGACGTTGGGGCGTTCGATTGTTTCTTTTTCTACCATATTTTTCATCGACTTTCTCCTCCTACTTTCGTTTGGATTATCGACAATATCACAATAAAGGAAACAATAACAAAGGAAACTGCTGCCGCATATCCAAAATTAGGCGTGAATTTATAACTCAAATTATAGATGTATTGAGATAGGGTGGTCGTTGCATTTGCTGGTCCCCCGCCAGTAATATTTTGTACTTCATCAAAAAGCTGCAATGTCCCGATCGTCGAAGTAATGGAAGTAAACAAAATGATTGGTTTTAAATTTGGGATCGTCACTTTGATAAACTGCTGCCATTTAGAAGCACCGTCAATAGATGCTGCTTCATAAATCTCCGAATCAATATTTTGCATGCCTGAAAGAAAAAAAATCATATTGTATCCAGTCCAACGCCAAGTGATCGAAAGAATGATCAGAACTCTCGACCAAATTGGATGAGTCAACCAGCCAATCGGTGTGTCAATCATACCAATGCCCAACAACAAGTTGTTTACAAGGCCAGATTCAAGGAATCGACAGTTTCATTACTTTACTAAGAAGTACGATTGGGAAAAAAGAAGAAGTGATTCCAGTCAAGGAAGAAATCAAAAGCGTACAAAGTTACATCGATCTTTTGAGTATGCGATATGGCGAAAGAATCTCGGCTAAAATAATGATTCCTGATGAACTGCAGTCATTATCTATGCCGAATATAATCCTTCAACCAATTATCGAAAACGCCTATCTTCATGCTTTTCACAATAAAACGCAAGGATTCATCACGGTGTACGGCAAAACAAAAAATCAGCTTCTTTTATTCGAAGTGATTGATAACGGCGATGGCTTCGATACTGAAAATACCAAACAAAAAAATGATCATTTTTCAGGAATCGGCATCAGCCATGTAGATGAGCGGATACGCCTAATGTATGGCGATGCATATGGCTTAACAATCCAATCAGTGATTGGGACAGGAACGACTGTAACGATTTGTCTACCGCTTCTTCCTAAAAATCAATCAGAATATCAAAAATAAAGAATAGCCAAGCGCTGATTTTTTTATTTTAAGTTAAATAAATCAATCAGTATTCTTGACTTTCATCTACGCGTCTCTTCTACTGTCAGCACTGGATAACAGCCCAATATTTGACTTTCTCCTCCGAGCATCTTGATTTCTTGGAGCGCATTCTCTACTAATGTCATTGGGCGGTCCAACAACAAATCGATCACGAAAAAATATTCTCCCAAGCTAGTTTTCAATGGTCGGGATTCAATCTTACTTAAGTTGATTTCCCGCCAGCCAAAAGCTGCCAGCATTTTATGAAGCATCCCTGGCCGATTAGCAGGTAGTGTCAAGATGACACTCATTTTTACTGGAGCTGACTGCTGGCTGGTCATCTTTCGGTCACCGACGATCCAAAAACGTGTCTGATTCAACTCATTATCTTGGATATTCTCAGCTAAGATCTCCAATCCAACATGCTGTGCTGTTTCTAATGAAGCAATCGCTGCTGCGTCTTCTTTCGGATGTTCTGCTACATACATTGCTGCAGCAGTTGTTGATTCTGTTGCTACTAAAGGTACATTTGGATAATGCGTTTCTAAAAACTGTTGTGATTGTGCTAGTGCTTGGGGATGAGAAAGGATTTTTGTAATCTTTGTTGCTGGATTGCCTAAAAGCTGCTGCTTGATAGGAAGAACGATTTCACTTTTAACTTCGACTTCTGGATGTTTGGAAAGAAGATCGATTGTGTGATGAACAGATCCTTCCAATGAATTCTCTACAGGAACGACAGCCAGATCGACCTGCTTGCGAAACAAAGCGCGCAAACAAGCAGGGATGGAAGCATACGCAGTCAATTGTTCTGTAGGAAATAGCTGACAAGCCGCCTGATAAGTGAATGAACTTTCTGGCCCTAGATAGCTGACGTTCATATGCTTTTGATCCTTTCTATAATGGTATCGATGATCTTTTCTGGTGTTTGATTGGTCGTGTTGATTCGATGTGTCGCACTTTCTTCATACCAAGAAAGTCGTTGTGCCAATAATGCTTTTATTTCTTCTCTTGTTTTTCCAAGAGCTAAAGGTCGAATAGACGTTTCATCTTGTTGGATACGATCAACTAGACAGTCCGCTTCTGCCTCTAAGTAAAGAACAATCGGCTGTGTTTTTAAAAAACGCCGATTTTCTGCACTTTGGACAATCCCTCCACCAGTCGCGATAATTTTGTCTTCATTTGACAGCTTTCTTAAAATATCTGACTCCACTTTTCGAAAGCTTTTTTCACCGTAATAGTGAAAATATTCGGCAATCGACAATTGGATATGTTCCTCAATCTTTGTATCTAAATCTACATACTCTTTTTGTAAACGTTGAGCTAACCCTTTACCGATTGTTGTTTTTCCAGCGCCCATGAAACCAATCAGCAAAATGCTAGCCATGAGCTTCTCCTCCTGTCACAAGTTCTGCTAAATCGTCAAAAAATGCCGGATAAGAGATTGAAACAGCTTCAGCTCCTTCTAGTTCGCAAGGTCCATCAGCTATCAAAGCAGCTACTTGCAGCATCATACCGATTCGATGATCGCCTCTGCTGGACACTTTTGCGCCATGCAGAGGTGTCGGCCCATGGATGATCAGACCGTCTGCTGTCGCTTTTATCTTTGCTCCCATTTTCTGTAATTCTTCTGCCACCGCATCAATTCTGTTGGTTTCTTTTACTTTTAATTCTTCTGCGTCTTTGATGATCGTGATTCCTTCTGCTTGAGTAGCCACTAAAGCTAGAATGGGCAATTCATCAATCAGACGCGGAATGATTTCTCCGCCAATCGTTGCTTTCTTCAAATGACTCGTCTTGACACTTAAATCAGCCGATTGGTTCTGTTCATTGTGATTCGTCTGAGTAATCGCTGCGCCCATCTCCTCCAGCACATCTAAGATACCAGTTCTTGTTGGATTGACCCCGACATTTTTTAACAACAGTTGGCTTTCCGGAACAAGAAGTCCTGCTGCTAGAAAGAAAGCAGCTGATGAAATATCACCTGGAACAGTTATCTGCTGACCGGTTAATTTTTGCGGTCCGGTCACTATGATCGTTTTATCTTCCACTGTGATCCTTCCACCAAATTGACGAATCATTTCTTCCGTATGGTTACGGGAACGTTCTTTTTCAACGATTACGGATGTACCTTCTGCTTGTAGTGCCGCAAACAGCAAAGCAGATTTGACTTGCGCACTGGCTACAGGCATATTGTATCGGATAGGTGATAAAGAGTTGGTTCCTGTCACAGTGATTGGTAGATACTGCTCATTCTCTTTTCCTTGCAAGTCAGCGCCCATCTCGCGTAAAGGTTCCATCACTCGCCCCATTGGACGTTTAGACAACGAAGCATCCCCAAACAGAGTAGTCGTAAAAGGCTGTCCAGCCAAAATACCCATCAATAAACGTATGGTCGTACCGGAGTTTCCCATGTCGATTGATTCGGTTGGTTGGACAAATGAGTGGCTACCGCGACCATGAATCTTGATCATCTCTTCCTCTTCTTCGATTTCAACGCCTAATTGCTGGAAGGCATGTAAAGTACTCAGACAATCTTCTGCGCGCAAAAAATTTTGTATAGTCGTCGTTCCTTCCGCAATTGCCCCAAACATGATGCTGCGATGAGAAATTGATTTGTCTGCTGGTATCCTAACAGTTCCTCTTAATCCATGTATTTGTTGTAATAATTGCATTTATCCAGCCTCCTATTTGATCCAGCAATGATAACTGGTATTAGACATAATGATTCTTTTTGCTTGTAACAAATCCTGTTGGTTTTTAAAACTGATTTGCAGTATTCCTAAAATATCTTCCCTGGTCTCTTGGATCTTCAAATTAATCAAAGAAACTCCCGCTTTTCCGATCAGTCCAGTTACTTCTGCAATCACGCCAGGTTCATCTGGCACATCGATAAATAAATCAAAAAAGGCAGGAATCGCGCCTTGCTTATGGATAGGCAACTGGTCTCGACTTTCTTTTGCCCGATTGAAAAAAGAAAAGATTTCCGATTGGTTCTCAGTCATGATCCATTCTGCTATTTGTGCCATTTCTTGCTGCCAATCCGCCAATCGTTCCAATAATATCTGCTTATTGCTCAACAAAATATCTGTCCACATAACAGGATCCGAGGAAGCGATCCTAGTGATATCTCGAAAGCCTCCTGCTGCCAGTTGTTTGGCTCGCGGATACTCTTGATTGAATTGTTCTGCCTGATTGACTAAGCCAGCTGCCAGAATATGTGGAAAATGACTTAGCATTCCTGTTATACGGTCATGTTCTCTTGCTGTAAGAGTTACATATTTTGCTTTGGTTCCGCAAAATAGTTCTTGCAGTTTTTCAACATCTTTTTTCGTCTTTTCCAAAGGTGTAAAGATGTAATAGGCATTTTCAAATAGTTTAGCATCTGCTGCCTGTATACCTGATTTATGAGAACCAGCCATTGGATGTCCACCGACAAACCGAAGATTTTTCTGTTCAGCAGATGTCACGACTTGCTGCTTCGTACTGCTGACATCCGTAATGATGACGTGATCAGACAAGTTGATTCTTTCAAGGACATCAAGATAAGCTAAGGTTGTACGGACGGGAACGGCTAATAAGATAACGTCTGCTTGTTCTGCACCTGTTTCAAAATCATTTGCAACGTAATCAACGATCTGCTGTTCTACTGCTTGCTCACGGGTTTTTGACTGACTATCCCAACCAACTACTATCAGTTCTGGATTGGTCTGACGAATACAAAGTGCCATAGAAGCACCAATCAGTCCAAGCCCCACGATAAAAACATGTTGTGCCATCTTATTTGCCCCCTTTTTAGTAATGTTTCAAGTAGTCACGGTACTCCTTCACTGCAGCTTTCAACTCAACAAGCGAATCACTTGGGAATTTTGACAATAGCTCTGTCGCTACCACAGTGGCTACAACATTTTCCGCAACGACGCTAGCTGCAGGAACTGCTGTACTATCCGAACGTTCTACACTTGCTTTGTAAGGTTCTTTTGTATCGATATCAACACTTTGAAGTGGCTTGTACAATGTAGGGATGGGTTTCATGACCCCGCGAATGACAAGTGGTTCGCCATTGGTCATTCCGCCTTCGAAGCCGCCTAGATTATTGGTACGTCGGAAATAGCCTCTTTCTTCTTCCCATAGGATCTCATCCATCACTTCTGAGCCTGGTAATGAACCAGAAGTGAATCCGACCCCAAATTCTACGCCTTTAAAGGCATTGATACTAACCACAGCTTGTGCGATTTTGGCATCTAGCTTCGTGTCCCATTGTACGTAGCTTCCTAATCCAGCTGGAACGCCTCCAACGAGCACTTCTACAATTCCTCCGATCGTATCTCCATTTTTCTTTGTCTGATCGATCAGTTCTTTTATTCTTTGCTCGACTGCTGAATCAACAACCCGTACTTCTGATGCTTCAGAAATTTCTTTGATTTCTTGAATGGAGATATTTCTAGGTATTTCTGCTTGGATTCCACCAAGACAAATCACGTGTCCTGCTACGATGATGTCAAGTTCTTCCAGAATTTTCTTGGCAATTTCGCCGATTGCTACACGCATGGTCGTCTCTCTTGCAGAGGACCGTTCAAGCACATTCCGAAGATCTCGATGATGGTATTTCATACCGCCAACCAAATCCGCGTGACCTGGACGCGGACGTGCAACTCGCCGCAGTGATTGATCTTTTTCAGGCACTTCTGCTACAGACATGACAGTTGTCCAATTTTTCCAATCTTTATTTTCTACCACTAAAGTGACAGGTGAACCAATTGTTTTGCCGTGACGGATGCCAGACGTGATCCGAACACGGTCTTTTTCGATCTTCATCCTTCCTCCTCTGCCGTAACCAGCTTGTCTGCGAGCGAGTTCGTGATTGATTTCTTCTTCTGATAGAGGTAACCCTGCTGGTAGTCCTTCAATAATCGCTGTTAATTCTGGTCCATGGGATTCTCCCGCAGTCATATAACGCATCTTACAGTCCTCCTAAGTAATCTTTGAATGTCTCTGTGGGAACAGGAACGATTTTTGCTTGCCCAATCTTTTCTAGCAAGATGATATTCAATTGGCTTCCTCTTGCTTTCTTATCATGGGTTATCGCGTGGAATAATTCATCTGGATGACTTAGATCGTACGTAATCGGCAGATGGAATTTTTGAAGTATCCTTTCTAAAGCAGCTGTCGATCCAGTTGGAGACAAGCCGATTTTTTCTGCATGAGAAGTGATGGCTACCATTCCAATAGCTACTCCTTCTCCATGACTGACTACCCCATATCCTGCTGTATTTTCAATTGCATGGCCAATTGTATGACCAAAATTTAAAATAAGTCGATTTCCTTGGTCAAAGACATCTTCTTCCACTACTTTTCGTTTGATTTCCAACGTAGCAGTAATGATTGGAACAGCATGTTCCAGAAGATCTTTTTCGTCTTTCAGCTCGTTCAGCTGTTTCCAAAGCGTTGCATCTGCTATAGCTGCTGATTTGATGATTTCAGCGATTCCTTCTCGTAAACGACGTACCGGCAAAGTTTTTAGAACCTCAGGATCAATCAATACACCAGCTGGCTGGTTAAATGTTCCGACAAGGTTTTTCGCTTTGTTTGTATTGACGGCTGTCTTTCCGCCAATACTAGAATCTACTTGTGCAAGTAGCGTAGTCGGAATTTGAACGAAATGGATCCCACGCATGAACGTCGAGGCCACGAATGCGGCTAGATCACCCACCATTCCTCCACCAAGTGCAAGTATCCCATCGCTGCGGGTAAAATCATTATCTGCTAAAAAATCGTATAACTCAGCTGCTTGTTCTAAAGATTTACTGGTCTCACCCGCCGGTACGATTGAAAGGACTGGTTCAAAATTAGCTTGTCTCAATTGGAACATGATTTTTTCTGCATATAGTGGAGCAACGTTTGTATCAGTGATCACAGCTACTTTTTGAGGTCTCCAAATCGTTTGAAGCCATGATCCAGCCTGTTCTAGAGCGCCTTTTTCAATATGAATATCGTATTTTTGGTTATCAACATGTACAGTAAGCATTCGTTTCACTTCTTTCTTTTAAAAAGCTGGAATTAATCGAGTGTCTGAATCTTTTCCATTGCTTCTTTCATGATCGCAACTTCTTTCATCATGCGTGAGTAAGTCTTTTCATTCAACGATTGGGGACCGTCTGACCAAGCATTTGCAGGATCAGGATGGATCTCTACGATCATGCCATCTGCTCCGCTTGACACACCCGCACGAGCCATTGGTGGTACAAGTTCCCAAATTCCTGTACCATGACTTGGATCAACAATCACAGGGAAATGAGTTAATTTTTTCATCAATGGGACAGCACTTAAATCAAACGTATTACGTGTCGCTGTCTCGTAAGTCCGAATCCCACGTTCGATAAAAATGACAGGAGATTTGTCTTCGACTGCAATGTATTCTGCAGCATTAAGCCATTCATTGATCGTACCGGAAATTCCACGTTTCAATCCAACAGGTTTACCTGTTTTACCGACAGCAGATAGCAGTTTAAAATTTTGCATATTACGTGCGCCAATCTGTAGGATATCGCTGTACTCAGCCACCATATCGATATGCCCTTCATCCATCACTTCAGTAATCACTTTCATTCCAAATTCATCAGCCGCTTGACGGATGTATTTCAATCCTTCTTCTTCTAAACCTTGGAAAGCATATGGAGAAGTACGTGGTTTGAAGGCACCACCTCGCAGAATTTTTGCGCCCCCGGCTTTGGCCATTCGCGCACATTCTCTGATTTGGTCTAATCCTTCGATAGAACAAGGACCAGCCATCGTCACGAAACTGCCGTCACCAATTTTTACTCCGTCTACATCCACGACTGTATTGCCAGGATGGAATTCTCGAGAAGTCAATTTGTATGTGTTTAAAATACGCACAGCATTTTCTACTCCTTCATAGCGTGTAAATGCTCCTTCTTGTAAACTTCGCGTATCACCTTTTAGTCCAATCACTACTCGTTCTGTTCCTTGATCGATTGAGACGTTGAATCCTTCTTTTTCGATATGATCGACGACTTTTTTTATTTGTTCTTCCGTTGCTTCTTTTTTCATAATTACTATCATTGTTTTTCCCGCTTTCTTTTGTTTACTTATCTATCTTGGCTGATTTTCTCTACTTTTTCAAGGTGGTTTTACATTAATTCCTACTAAATGACCGTGTCCTGTTGTTCTCATTTTCGCTCCTTCTTTCCTACTTATGACCCAGATAATCAACAAAAAAAGATGTCCCTGTAGGAAATTGCCTCTACAGTGAACATCTTCAACGAGCCTTAAAAAGCGCTGCAAAAATATAAAATAGCCACTATAGATGAATTTCTCTACGTGGCTGTAAGTCGTGTTTAAAAATCTTTAGCCATCATAGATACAAACCTGGTTTGTTTGTACCCACGAAGTCATGAATACAAACCTATCTAAAATAGCTAAAGTAATACGTATTCAGTTTTGTAAGTTTTCTAGATTTCATAAAAAATCGCTCCAAACTGATGTAAGAATTGTACCTAGTATAGACATAAAAAAATCGACTGTCAATCATTTTTATGAAACTTTTTTTAATTTTCTGATAGTTAACTTTGTTTTTCAGAAAAATAACAATTGGTTTTATTGAAGAAAATAGTCATGAACAAAAGTATCTGAGAACTTTTTTACTCTCTTGTTCATGACATATAGAATAAAGCAGCTTTGTCTTGTAAACTCCGTTTTTCAAATAATAATCTAAAGATTGCTACTGAATAATAAAGCCGATTTCATGGTCCTCTTCGCTGCTGATTCGGTAAGGTGACTCAACATCCGCTCCCCAGCTATTGATACCCCCGACTCCTCTTACTTTTGCAAAAATCGTAAGAACCGTTCGTCTTTCTGGCGGTAGTTCTTCTATATGTGTTGCCTGTTCCAGTTCTTCTGCTTTGAATGGTAAAGCGGAAAAAGCAAATGGCGTATCCTGCTGTTCAAATCGCAACGAAAAATCTTCTTGATCTTTATCCGTATTATCCAACGTTTGATTTCTTGTTAGTTCTACCCATTTCGTTTCCATATGCATGCCGCATTCTTGGGGAACAAGGTATGGGGAAACGGGGAGTCCTGCCACTTTATAAATACCTTCGACACCACCAGCCATCCGATCCGGATATGTTTCCCCTGATAGGCCTTCATACTCAAAAAATTTTGCTTTCGTTGGCATAATGAACCTTAAACCCAATGCGGGTAATTCCGGTAATCCTTTTTGTCCATAATAATGCATATTGACAAGCATTTTACCCTCTCCAGCAATTTGGTAGGAAATTGTCACTTGGGTTTTTGGTACTGTGTTGATTTCCAGTGTAAAAATGATTTCAACCGTTTCAGCGTATTCATTACTTGAATATTGATTATTTACTGGAGCAATCGGCAAATCGATCTTTTTATTGTCCACCAGTACTTCTATTTCTTTGACTTTTGGATACAATCCGGCTCCTAACCACATACCGGATTTAAATCCAAATCCGCTACCTCTGTCATTATCGGTCGTTGCTCGCCAAAAAACTGGAAGTGTTTCCCGGTATAGCCATTCTTTTCCGTTTTTATTGAGCGATTCCAGTCCGCCTCTTGTATAAGAAAAAATATAATGCGTATTCCCCGATTTGACACCTAATGTACAGTCGCCGAAGACGATTGCAACTTTTTCCGTATCCATATGACTTTTATTTACTGTATTTTTCATAATAATATCTTACCTCCTGCATGGCGGGTTTTTCTTGTCCATCTGCAAAAACGATTCCATTCCCTGAGAATTCATAGTCACTTGGTTTATCGTCAAAGTCACCGCCATAGCGCATCACTTCTCTACCAGTGATTGGATCAGTCACTTGGATCGCCTGATCTTTAAAATCCCATATATAGCCTCCTTGGTACATTTCATAACGATCAAGCAACGTCATGTAAGAATCCATTCCACCTAACGAATTCCCCATGTCATGCATGTATTCACATAAGATGAACGGTTTTTCCGCTTTATTTTCAAGGTAGTCAATAATCTCTTCTGGCGGCGCATACATGCAGCTTTTTACATCTGAAATCGAATCTTCGAATGCTGGATTTGGAAAATTCCCTTCATAATGGACAAGTCGATCGGGGTCTACTTTTTTGAAGTAATCGTTCATTTGTCGAATGTTTTCTTCCGCATAAGATTCATTTCCAAGAGACCAAAAAAGAATACTTGGATGGTTTTTTAATGTTTCGAAATTCGTTTTTGCTCGATCAAGAACAGCCGCCTGCCACTGAGGTACTGCACCTGGTACGTTGTAAGAAGGCTCAAATGCGCCCATTTTTTGCCATGAGCCATGGGATTCGAGGTTCGTTTCCGCCATCACATGGATTCCTGCTTGGTCGCATAAATAATACCAAGTGATCTGGTTGGGGTAATGAGATGTCCGTACCCCGTTGATCTTTGCATTTTTTATGATAGCCAAATCTTTTTCCATATCTTCTATAGTGATGGCGCGTCCTTTTTTCGGATGCCACTCATGTCGATTTACCCCGTTGATAATCATCCGTTTTCCATTGAAGTATATGATTTTATCTTTGATTTCGATTTTACGAAAACCGAAGGAATAGTCAATATATTCTGTTACTCTTTTTTCTTCGTCTATCGTCTCCAATTCAAGCTTATATAAATTGGGCTGAAAATGCCCCCACAGTGCCACATTTTCAAATCCATCGATGCGAATCGTCATTTGCTCTTTTAACGGATATTGCTGTTGATAGATTTCCTTCCCATCAGGATCTAGTATCGCTACATTCAGCTGACTGTTTTTGGCTACTTGCTCAAAAGACAAATCTACTTCAAGTTTGCCATTTTGACATTTGTCATCTAAGCGAGGTTTGATCCAAAGATCTTCTAAATGGTTTTGTCCTCGAGCAACTAAGAAGACATCTCTGAAGATCCCAAAAAATCGGAAAAAGTCCTGATCTTCCAAGAATGCAGCTGTACTTCTTTTGTAAACCTCCACAGCTAGAATATTTTCTTCTTCCAAATAAGGTGTTAAATCAAATTCAGACGGAGTGAACGAATCTTCGGCATACCCGATAAAATGACCATTCAACCAAATAAACATTGCTTGTTCTACACCAGCAAAATGAATCGAGATTTGTTTTCCCTTTAGACCTTCTTCTAATCGAAAAGTCGTCAAATACGAACCAACCGGATTGTCTTTAGCAGCTGAAAAGATCCCTTCCGCCTCTTTCTCAGGGCTTGTCGTGAAAGGGGGACGGCGAAATACATGTCCCTCCCACGGATACATCGTATTGATGTAATGGATCTTGTCATAATTTGCTAATTCAATATGACTAGGAACAGTGATTTCATCAAAAGAACAGGCATCAAAATCTTTTTTATAAAATGTTTTTGGTCGTACCGAAGGATTTGGCGAATAACAAAAACGCCATGATCCATTTAAAGACTGTTTAAGGGAGGATGTGGTTTCTACTTCTTCCCTTGTTGCATAGCAAACATGATCGCTATGTGCATTTGATTGGTTCACTCTAAAAACTTGTGGATCATCTAACCATTTTATATTTGCTTTCATACTTTTTTCCTTCTCTCTCATAACTTTTTGAAATGAAGCAGTTCTGTTTGGAAATCACCTTGAAAATCGGGGAAGTAAAGTCCAACTGTCATCAATTCGGCCCCCGAAAATATCCGCTTCGAGGTCTGTTCCTGATAAAGTGCCTCATCATCTAACCCCATCAGATATACTTCATGGAACGCTGGTTGAGCTGAAGCTAGTATCCTCCCTAAAAACACAATAGCTTCATCTTGTTTAGGAGACACAAACATCCATGCGGCAATATTTTCTTCAAAAGGACTCGCCAAACGATAATAATGGCCATACTGGATCACCGGACGAATCGTTTGATAGGATATAATTTGGTCTTTGACTTGCTTTTTTTCTTCAGGAGACAGCTTTGTCAAATCCAGTTCATAACCAAAAACAGCGCTCATAGCTGTTTCTCCTCTTGTTTTCAACGAAGTAGATCTGTCGGTCTGATGATTTGGTACAGCTGATACATGAGCTGTGATGGACGAAATCGGATAAGCAAGACTTGTTCCATATTGGATTTTCATACGCTCCACTGCATCCGTGTTATCACTTGTCCATGACTGCGGCATATAATAAATAAACCCGGCATCAAACCGTCCACCTCCACCAGAACAGCCTTCCCATAAGATTTCCGGATAATCAGTTATCAAATGTTCAAGTAGTTCATAAAGCCCGAGCATATAACGATGCGCTACTTCTCCTTGTCTCTGTGGGTCAAGGGTAATCGAATAGACATCTGAAAGCGAACGGTTCATATCCCATTTGATGTAGTCAAGAGGAATCGTATCTAAAATCTTTCTCATTTGTTTCTCAATCGTCTGCCGAACATCTAACCTTGTAAAATCCAGTACATGTTGTGATCTGGAAGCAGAAGGCATTCTACCTGGCTCCTGCATAAGAAAATCAGAATGTGTTCGATACAGTTCAGAATCAACCGAGATCATTTCAGGTTCAAACCATAAACCAAATTTCAACCCTTTGCTATGAGCATAATCTGCTATTTCACGTAATCCATTTGTCAACTTGCCTTCATACTCGAACCAGTCTCCTAATGAAGAATTGTCCGCATCTCTTTTTCCAAACCAGCCATCATCTAATACGAACATTTCGATGCCTAGCTCCTTTGCTTCATCAATGATCGCCTTGATTTTTTCACTATTGAAGTCAAAGTAAGTGGCTTCCCAGTTATTGACCAGAATCGGCCGTTCAGCAAATTGATGACGACCTCTTGCGATTCTTTCACGTAGCAACTCATGGTGGATCTGACTCATTTTGTTCAATCCCTGACTTGAGTAAGAAAGGATCATTTCAGGTGTTTGAAAAGACTGGCCTGCATTCAATTCCCACGAAAAACGATGGCTGTTGATCCCACCGACGACTCTCAATTGATTGATCTGATCTTTTTCAAGTTCGAAAGAATGGTTGCCGGAATAAACAAATTGAAGTCCGATCGCTTCTCCAGTATTTTCTGTCGTATGATGATGAACTAAAGCAATAAAGTTATTCATATGGTGACTGCTCGTTCCTCGACGGCTTTCAAATACTTTTGTTCCAGATAAAACAGATTGCCGTGAAATCTGTCTTTCATTGACATGTGCTCCTGGCAAAGCAATGACTTCATCAAATCGCCTAGTATGGGCAAAGTCTAGCTGGAAACTAGCCGCTTTTTCTAGTTTGATTGTTTCTCCGGTTTCATTTCTTATCTTTACAGATCGTGTGATCACTGCTCTATCAGTAAATATGGTATAGAACAAATCGAAATAAATCGCTGTTTCTCTATCCTTAAGTGAAATCACCAACGTTTGTGCCTCTGACTTGTACATCACATAAGTTTGAGGCAAGCCTTCGATCTCTGGCTTCCCATCTGTAATATAATGGCTGTCATATCTCAGATCCAGTAAGTCTGATCCATTCTTGCGCTGAATGATCGATGCGGGCGTTCGAAAGTCCATGCTGCCATGAGAAGAGTATTCTTGCGGTAGTGTATCTTTCGACAGAGACCGGTCAGGATTTAAGGGAACATTTCCTGAAAATCCACGATCTCTTCGGGGATAATTTTTATTGTCTTTGTACTGCTTGACTGGTTTGCCAAAATAAATATGCGCCAATACATTGCTTTCTTCTATCTTTATCAGATAAGAAAGAAATGTATTTCGTAAATGGAAGACTCGGCTCTTTTCATCAAATAAGATGAAATTTTTATCTGTTTTTCTATGCGTAATATCCATCATTTCACTCCCAACAAAACGGAAACCGTTTACTTTTTTTATAATTCCTGTATACTGTTTACTAAACAATTTTGTCAATAAAAATTTTTTATTTTTTTGAGGAGTGTGTAAAAATGGTTGGAATTAGAGATGTCGCACGAAAGGCAAATGTCTCTCCTGCTACAGTTTCCCGCGTGTTGAATAACGATCAGACGATCCATGTGGCTCAGACTACTCGGCAACGGATAGTAGAGGCAGCTGCTGCGTTGGATTATGACA
Source organism: Enterococcus sp. FR204 (assembly GCF_031143325.1). Classification (NCBI taxonomy): domain Bacteria; kingdom Bacillati; phylum Bacillota; class Bacilli; order Lactobacillales; family Enterococcaceae; genus Enterococcus; species Enterococcus sp. FR204. The sequence continues at coordinate 41,373 of NZ_JAKZIW010000018.1, forward strand.
TCAGTACTCGTAAATATATCAAAAAGAGAATGCCTTCGATTGGTGTGATCTCTACGATCGGCAAAGCGAGCGAAGAACAGGATATCTATTACAAACATTTGCGAGTAGGGATGGAAGAAGAAGCTCGACGTCTGCATTTAGGGATGAATCGAATCTATAATCTATCTGATAATCCTAAACAATGGGAAGATCTAGATCAGTTAGGTGCGGTGATCGTTGTTGGGACTGTTACGAAAGAATCGATTACCGCCTTGTTAAAACAAAACATGCAAATAATCGTCGTGGATAACCCTGACATCCAGCAAGAGGTCGATATGGTGTATGCAGATCTTGAACGGATGACTAAAACCGTACTGGAATTGTTCTTAGAAAATGGTCATAAAAGAATAGCCTATATCGGGGGATATAAAGTCGATATGGATGAATTCGGTGGGAAGCAGATTTCTATAAATGAAAAGAGGATGCGTGCCTATCAGCATTTTATGATCGATCATCACTTAGAAAAATATATGTCTTATCATCTAGGTGGCTGGACAGAAAAACAAGGTGAGGTACTTGCGACTAATCTATTAGAAAATGAATCCCCTCTTCCTACTGCCATTCTTGTCGGGAGCGATCCAATGGCAATCGGTGTCTATCGGGCATTGAAGAAAAAAAATATCCAAATTGGAGAAGAGATTGTTGTAGCAAGCTTCGATAATATCGAGACAATTGCAAATCTCTCCCCTGGCTTGACCAGTGTTCAAATCAATGCAAAATCAATTGGGCAAGCAGCTGTTCGAATGGCATTGGAGCGAATTGACGGTATACGTGATGAACCGATCATTTTGACTTATCCTGCGCGATTGATTGTTCGGGATAGTTTTATCCCAAGAACAAAAAGATATTGAAAAAGAGGTTGTGAAAAAGCCGCTTAGTTTCTTC